>JAZSMP010000183.1:0-2016 GCA_045535915.1 Eubacteriales bacterium
CACATCTACCTCGGCGAATTCGAAAGGTCGCGTGCGGACGCGGGCAGTCTCAGCGTGGATTATTACGGCGAGCCCGCAGAGGGCGGCGTCAAGCTGACGATCGTAAACGACGTCGGAAAGCTCTATCTCCGCGTCGACACCCCCGGCTTACACATCATCGACGAATACGCCGAGTCCAAGCTCCACGGGGGCAGCTTCGAGAAAAAAGAAGCAAGGGAAAAAGAAAGCAAGCTCGACCTCTCGCTCCTATCCGGCTTTGAGGGCAAAAAATACGGTTCTCTCTTCTCCTTCTTCTCCTCTCTCAAGAGCGGAAGCAAGATCCTTTCGGGTAAGAAGATACGCCGCGGAAAGAAGGTCCTCAAGACATCCAATTTCTTTGCCGCCTCATATCTTATATGCTTTGCGCTCGTATTTACCATCCTGCTCTCATACTGCGCCTCGGGGATCGCGGTCTATGATACCGTTGAAAGCGAGACAAATCAGAATATGTTTTATATATCGCTCGACGGGATCGACGAAGATAAGCTCGCCGAGGCGATCAAAAAGGATGAAGCGGCGGTCGATTTCTATTACGGCTCGCGCTACCTCGACATGGCGGGACAGTATATACGCGTCTCGACCGGTGTTTTTGAGACCTTCTATTACAGCAATTCGGATGCCTACTTTGTCAATGCCCAGCTCCTGCCCCATGACCTGATAAAGGACAGCGAGGTCGTTGCGGGAAGCGTTGACTCGCTCGGCAAAAATGACGCCGTTCTTTCGAAAACAGCCGCCGATGTCATACTCAAGACCGCGACCTACGATTATATTTCGAATTACGACGACCTGATCAACTGCAATCTTGCAAACGCGCGCTACGGCGGTACCGATAACATGCTCGTCGCCGCGATCGTTGACAGCGGTGAGCTTGCAGTCTATTACAATGCTATAACCCTCGCAGCAACCATGACAAGGTCATATAACTCACGCCTCTCGCTCATTCTCGCATCCGACTACGGAATCACCCTCGAGAAGGGCGAGGCTATGGTCGGAGGAACGACAATCGTAAATTATGCTCCCGAGGTTGGCGAAAAGATCAAGGTCAACGGAATTGAAGTAACTGCAAGCAAGGTGTTCATCAATCCTTACGGCTTTATGGATTATACCACATGGCTACAGACAGAGGGCTATGATACCAACTCAAGCGGATCGCATTACGAAAAGCTTGAGAACTATTATTCACATCTGCCCGACTACGCATTTTACTGCCTGCTCGGCGGATACAGCGACCCGTGGATGATGAGTTACTTCATGGAAGGCAATGAAGACGCTCTCTTCGTTGCAACAGGCGATCTCGATTACTTTGCCGCATGCAGATACCGCAGTGAGCACGGTGCTTTCCCCGAAAACAAGCTTTCGGACAGTGAGCTTTCGGAGTACAAACGGGTTTTCAGCAATCTTCAGAACGAATGCAATAACTACTATAACAAAAATGACCTTTACAACTCCGCGCGCTACAATCCGACCGTAGTCTATCTTTCGGACGAAGATTATGCAAACGCCATCTTCGGCTTCGGCGAGACGCATCCAGTTGCGCTGATCGATTACTATTACGGCGAGAATGACAAATACTATCAGTCAACGAGCAACCTCGTTCTCCACAGCACAGATCCCGAGGCGACCGAGGCATTCCTCCGCGCGGAATTTCCCGATCTCCCTCCGAACGACCCCGAGCTCAATGACTACACCTTTATTACGCCCACTCTCGTTCTCGAGATGGCTCTGATAAACAGCCGTATCGAGATCATAGCAAGCATAGTCGCGCTCGGCATCGGACTTCTTCTGATGTGTGTCTGCATCTACTTCATCATGCGCTCCTCGATGCTCTCGAAGGTGCGCGAGATAGGCATATACCGCGCCGTCGGTGTTTCAAAGAAGAATATGATCTTCAAGTTTGCCGTAGAATCGACCGCCATCGCCCTTCAGACGCTTGCGATCGGCTTTGCCATCGGCGCGTATCTTGCAAACTCGCTTGCC
>JAZSMP010000061.1:0-2653 GCA_045535915.1 Eubacteriales bacterium
GCGAGGAGGGGTGAATGAGGGGTGGCGGAGTTTGTGCAGATTATATACAGAAGTGATAAATCACAATCGAGGTGACAAAATGCAACTTGACGATACACGTACGCGGGCGCTCGTTGGCGACGAGGGCGTGAACAGATTGAAAGAATCGCACGTTGCGGTCTTCGGGCTCGGCGGTGTTGGCGGACATCTCTGCGAGGCTTTGGCGCGTGCGGGAATAGGTGAGCTGACCGTCATTGACGGTGATACTGTATCGACCTCAAACGTAAACCGACAGATCATAGCGACGCAGGATACCGTCGGCAGACCGAAAGCTGAGGTCATGGCGGAGCGGATACTTTCGATCAATCCCGAATGTAAAGTGCATCCCATAAGCCTTTTTTATCTGCCCGAAAATGCCGGCGAAATTGATCTCTCGCAGTTTGATTTCATTGCCGACGCGGTCGATACTGTTGCGGCGAAGGTCGAGCTTATCTGCCGCGCAGACAGCGCGGGTGTGCCGATAATCGCCTCGATGGGCGCGGGAAACAAGCTCTATCCCGAACGGTTCCGAATTTCCGATATCAGCAAAACGAGTGTTTGTCCGCTTGCGAAGATAATGCGCAAGAAAATGAAGGAAAAGGGCATTAAGAAGCTCGACGTTGTCTGGTCGGACGAAGAGCCGATCAAGGCGCAGGGACTTGAGAGCGAAAACGGCAGGAACACGCCGGGAAGCCTTTCGTTCGTGCCGGGAGCGGCGGGATTGATAATGGCGGGACATATTATCAGAAAGTTATCACGCTTCGCGTGAGTTAAGTTCGGGCTTCGCCCGAGTTAAGATTGCCTTCGGCAAGTTAAGATCGCGCACAGCGCGAGTTAAGATTCGCCCGTCGGGCGAAGTTGAAGGTGAATTTTCGCCGAGGCGAAAATTTTCGTTTTTTAATAAGAACAGGTAAGATTTAACCTTGATACAGTATCTCTATTGTCTATGTTAGCACTTGCAAAATGGGGTGCAGGGGCGGAGACCCTGCAAACGTAACGATGTCATCCTGAGGGCGCGTCCGCAGACCGCTTGGCGCCCGAAGGATCTCGTGCCGCCCCCATTTACAAGGGCGGCGCGGTGCCGGAACAAAGGAGTTTGATGTGAATAACCGTAACGGTTTTGTCATACGAATATGTTTGCATTGTCAAAAGACAAAATATAAAAAACGATCTATATTCTGTCTCTATTACTACTGACATAGTGTTTTATCGCAATTTTTACGATTATTCACAGCAGACTTCTCTATGCAGGCACCGCACTGCCCGAGGAACAACTCGGTCAGCGCGAGATACTTCGGGCGCCAAGCGGTCTGCGGGCGCGCCCTCAGGATGACAACGTTTCTTTTTTATGGGGGCTGCGCCCCCCATCCCCCGCTTGTTTGTGCGAACATAGCGTTCTGTACACGAATAACAAAATATTGAAAGAAAAACTTTTCTCAAAAGAAAGGAACATACAATGAAATTCGACAGAGAAAAATACTTATCATACTGTTTTGACACGGTCAAGAGGCTGATGGACGTTCCCAGTCCGAGCGGATATTCGCGCGAGATCGCGGGTCTTCTTTCGGATATTGCATCCGAGCAGGGGCTCGAGTTCGAGGCGACGAAAAAGAGCTGTTTCTTCCTTACATACAAGGGCGAGGACTCGGGGAAGGCTCTCGGGGTTGCCGCGCATTGCGACACTCTCGGCGCGATGGTGCGCTCGATAGACGGTAACGGCGACCTCAATTTCGCGCCCGTCGGCGGAGTCCTTTGCAACTCTCTTGACGGCGAATACTGCTTCGTTATCACCCGCGAGGGCAAGCGATACACGGGAACCATCCTTTCGCGTTCGCCCTCGGTCCACGTTTATTCGGATGCCCGCAGCCGTTCGCGCGACGCAGACAATATGTACGTCCGCCTCGACGAGAACGTAAGGAGCGCGGCTGACACACGTTCTCTCGGCATCGAAAATGGCGACTATATCTGCTTCGATCCCAAGACTGTTGTGACCGAAAGCGGATATCTCAAATCGCGCTTCATCGACGACAAGGCAAGCGTTGCCTGCATTCTCACTGCCTTCAGGATCATGAAGGACGCGGGAATCGTCCCGAAGAATGATATCAAATTCCTCATTTCGATGTACGAGGAGGTCGGTCACGGCGCGGCGTTCGTTCCCGATAACCTCATTTCAATGCTCGCTGTCGATATGGGATGTATCGGCAAGGATCTTAAGTGCGACGAGCATACCCTTTCGATCTGCGCCAAGGACGCGGGCGGTCCCTACGACTACGAGCTGACGGGCAAGTTGATCGAGATGGCAAAGTCGGCGGAGCTCAATTACTGCGTTGATCTCTACCCCTATTACGGCTCTGACGTCGGAGCGATGTGGCGTGCGGGACACGACGTACCCGGTGCGCTGATCGGTCCCGGCGTTCACGCTTCTCACGGCATGGAGCGCACTCACGCCGATGCGCTTATGGCAACTGTTGAACTTATTTTAATGTATCTGGGAGTATAAAATCATGGAAAAGATCAAGGTTGGAATCATCGGTCTCGGAAACCGAGGCAGGTCTATGGGAATGCTCGTTGCCGAGCACGAAAACTGCGCGAACACCGCTATCTGTGACGAATATCAGGACAGATGCGATGCTAT
>JAZSMP010000142.1:0-2844 GCA_045535915.1 Eubacteriales bacterium
CTCGACAACGTAGTTTTCGATACCCGATTTGACCGCGTTGGCAAAATGACGCCATACGTCGGGGGATTCGGGAGTCGTATTGGTCGATTCAAATCGCTCAATGCCGTCGTATGTATCTATTGTCGACATAAATCCGCACTCGCGGGTATTTGTCTCGGCGGCGTACGTATCGAGGATTTCCTTAAGATAATAGGAAGTCGTCGTCTTGCCCTTGGTGCCTGTTATCGCAAAGGTGGTCAGATCTGTCTGCGGGTCGCAATAAAACATACGCGCAACGAGAGCCATTGCTCCGCGGATGTCGTTCACGGCAATATATCTTTCTTTTTCGGCAATGATTCTATCACTAAGGTATGCAACTGCGCCCTTCTCAATTGCGGAAAAAAGGTATTCTTCCTTAAAATGAACGCCTTTAGCGATAAAAAGCGTGCCGGGAGTGACCTTGCGGGAATCAAAAGTAAGCTCTGTTACCTCTGTCTTGGAATATTCCCCCGAAATATCGGTTCCCATAAGCATTCCGGAATTATCCAGCGCTTCAATAAAATCTGCTATAGTATAAATCTTATTTATCATTGTTACATTTCCTTTTTTAGATAAATCAAATTAATTATATCACTTTTTGAGGAGTTTTGCAATAGCAGTTTTGAAAAATAAGCAAAGAAATCTTCAAATATATTTTATAGGTCAAAAATCAACAAAATATGAAAAAATTATTTCGATTTTCACTTTACATTTGTCGAAAAATATGGTATTATATAGGAAGAAACCGAAGCCTACGCCAAAGAGCTTCGGAAAATTAAGGAGGATTTCGCATGCAACTCATCTACAACGTAAAAGATAAGCCGAAATTCGGTCAGCTTATCATCTTCGCGATCCAACAGCTTCTCGCCATCATGGCGGCAACCATCGCCGTTCCCGCGATCGTAGGAAACGGTATGACGGCATCTGCAGCTCTCTTCGGTGCGGGCGCAGGCACCATCATCTATCAGCTCTTCACCAAATTCAAGAGCCCCGTATTCCTTGGTTCATCCTTCGCATTCATCCCCTCAATGCTCGCGGCATTCGCCGGCGGCGTTTCCATGCAGCTCGGGTTCCTCGGTCTTCTGATCGGTGCGCTCAGTGCAGGTCTTGTTTACGTCATCATCGCGATCGTAGTTAAGATCGCGGGTGTAAAGTGGATCAACATCCTCATGCCTCCCGTTGTTATCGGTCCCACCGTTGCCCTCATCGGTCTTTCTCTCGCAAGCGCGGCAGTCAAGGACGTATTCTCATACGGTCCTCAGGATGATAACGGCGCATTCATCATGTCACCCACTCTTTGGGTATCCTTCATCTGCGCGATCGTCACCCTTCTCGTAGTTATCATCTGCTCAACCTACGGCAAGAAGATGGTCAAGCTCATCCCCTTCATCATCGGTATTCTTTCGGGCTATGCCGTTGGTCTCGTATTCACCCTCATCGGTATCGCGACCGAGAATCCCGAGATTCAGATCGTTGATTTTGCTCCCTTCAAGGCTCTCGTTGCAGAGGGTGTAGGTCTTTCCACCTTCGTCTCCGTTCCCGAGTTCACATTTCTCACCGCACTCAAAGGCACGGGCGAGTTCAGCGCTTCCTATCTTGCAACCGTAATCGTAGCATACGTTCCCGTTGCATTCGTAGTATTCGCAGAGCACATCGCAGACCACAAGAACCTCTCTTCCATTATTGAATCCGACCTTCTCGAAGAGCCCGGTCTCCACAACACCCTCCTCGGTGACGGCGTCGGTTCGTTCGTAGGATCTCTTTTCGGCGGATGTCCCAATACTACATACGGCGAGTCTGTAGGATGCGTTGCTATCACAAGAAACGCATCGGTCATCACCATCACCGTAACCGCTGTCATGGCAATGATCGTTTCCTTCATCTCCCCCTTCGTAGCATTCCTTGATTCCATCCCCGGATGCGTAATGGGCGGCGTATGTATCACCCTCTACGGCTTTATCGCTGTCTCCGGTCTCAAGATGATCCAGAAGATCGACCTTGAACAGAACGCCAATCTCTTCACCGCTTCCGTCATCCTTATCACCGGTATCGGCGGCATGGCAATGGCTATCGGCAAGGTAACCGTTACCGCTATCGCTTGCGCACTCATTCTCGGCATTATTGTTAACCTTATTCTTAATAAAGCGAGAAAATAATATAATGCAAAATGCAAAACGCATAATGCAAAATGAACTGATAATTTAACTTATTTGTTCTACATAAACAAAGGACTGAATCACAAAAGATCCAGTCCTTTTATATTTAGAAAATCAAATGATATATTATGCTAATTTGCATTTAGCATTTTGCATTTTGCATTTATTCCGAAAACCTCGCGAAATACGCCTTCGGATGTCCACAGGTGGGACAATGCTCGGGGGCGTTTTCGCTTGCGATGAGCTGACCGCAGGCAAGGCAGATCCAGGGAGTATTGCCATCCTCCGCGGTCTTGACAAAGGCGTTACCATCCTCGAGCTGCTTCTTGTATTTAAGGTATCTTTCCTCGTGTCGGCGTTCGATTGCGGCGACGCGCTCAAATCTGCCTGCGATCTCGTCGAAACCTTCTTCTCTTGCAGTCTCGGCAAATTCGCGGTACATCTTATCCCACTCGAAATGCTCTCCGTTTGCGGCGATCTCAAGATTCTTCTCGCTTTCCGCCATACCTCCGAGAAGAGTGAACCAGATCTCTGCGTGCTCAGCTTCGTTTCTCGCGGTCTCCTCAAATATCTGCGCGACCTTCTCATAGCCGTCCTTTCTCGCCTTGCTTGCAAACCATGTGTAGCGAAGATGCGCCTGCGACTCGCCCGAAAGCGCGGTATGGAGATT
>JAZSMP010000115.1:0-9233 GCA_045535915.1 Eubacteriales bacterium
TTCTTGAAGGGGACTGCGTCCCCTTCACCCCTGCTTTGCAAGTGTGAACATAGCTTTCTGTATAATGTTGAGTTTTGGTTGAAACATGGTGAAATATTAAGTAGCAAAAAAACAATAATACCGCATCGTCCATTGACAATCCATAAAAAATATAGTAGAATATAATTGTAAATATTTTAATTTACGTGAAACTTTTTCGCTCGGATTTCGTCTTATAGTATGAAAGGAGTAAAACGTCATGAAAAAACTGTCTTTTATACTGATTTTTATAATGCTTGTAGGCTCGCTTTCATCCTGCGGCGCACGTGAAGATAGATTTGAGCTTACGTATGAAAGTGATCGAACTCTTTACCTCGTCGGCGAGACGGTTAAGATAACGGCAAAGGTGACGAACATATCGGGCAGAACCTATACCTACAAAGGAGGCTCAAGCGATTACAGACCATACGTCCGCCTCTATCCCGTTCTCGAGGACGATAAGCTCGGCGAACCGCTTGAACACCTTCCGATCGCATCGACCACGGATATGCCGTCAAAGCATAAGATCGCCGACGGCAAGAGCGGACAGGTGACGTTTGAGTTTCCTCTTCCCGAAGATGCACATATCGGAAAATACACCGTCAGCCTTTCATATGAGGGCGCGAAGAAGGTCTTTGACGGAGCGATAAGCGTGGTCCGCCCCGCCGAGCAGAATCACGTGGAAGGTATGCCTTACAGCACGGTCACGGTCAGCTCGGGTGAAGAAGCTATTCATCCGTTGAGAGGATTGTTATATACAAATCAGTACCTTAACGGTGAACCCGCGCTCTGCGGTGACGGTTACGGAGTATATTGGTTTTTTGATTCTATCTACGATATAAACGTTGAAAATTATCCCTGCCTCGTTCTCAACGGAGAAATTACGGTGACAGCTTCCGAGAACGTGCAAACAGGAACTCCGTATCTCTACGATCTTGATTACGAAAGACTTGAATACAACGGAGGTTTTGAAGGACTTTCCGCACTTCCCGCGGGAGAGTACCTTGTGGTTTTTACCGAATATCACGACGGAAGTCTTGAAGACCCGACCGCACAGACATACGACAAAATACAGTACGAAAATCTTTTTAAACTTATAGTAAGGAGCTGAATGATATGAAAAAGCTATTTATACTTTTGCTTGCCGTGTTATTCTGCCTGACGTCCTGTGCCGGTATCGGCGACGGGCTTCCGAAAGGCGAAACAAGCGAAACTACCGATTCCTCTCCTGAATTTGAGCTCTTTTACGAGATATCAAAGCGCGAGTTTAAGCGCGGCGAGACCGTCACGATCAAGGCATCGGTCGAAAACGTATCGGGCAGAGACTTGACTTACACCGCGATCCACGATACCTATTATCCTTCGATCGAGCTTTACAGCTCGGCGGAAGGCACGGGAGTGGCAACTAAGCTTTCTTACGAGCCAATAGATACCTCAAGCGGCGGATCTGTGGAATTTACCGCAAAAGCGGGTCAGATCGGGAATCAGACCTACACCTTTATTCTGCCAACCGATGCAAGACTCGGCACGTACGACGTGACTCTGAATTATCGCGAGGTTTCAAAAACCTTTACGGATGTGCTTGTGATCACGGATAATACCTCGCAGAATGAGAACTCCGAATATGAATACAGTCCTGTCTCGGTAAGCTCTGGCGGCGTATCTGTCAATCCCGTAAGAGCTTTGGGAAGCTGCTTTTCTCAGTATGCCGACGGTACTTTTTCTATCGGAGACGGAATGGGCGCGTGGAAATATCTGGGCGAGACCGATATTTCAACCTATCCGATATTGGTATATGACGGCGATATCAAAATGGAAATCCCCGAGTATAACGATGTTTACAACGTCGGGATTTACGGTCTCGATCTTGAACGCATAAACGGCTATAATACGACCGCGGCAGAAGAAATCAATTACCTTCCCGCGGGGGAGTATATTATCATACTTTCGGTTCAGTATAACACAAAGACACTTAACCCGAACGAGTACGTAGACAACGGGTACGATGATTTCTTCCGACTTTCTGTACCGTCAAAAAATACGGGCATTGATAAGAAATATTCCTACAGCAGCGTGATTATTGAGTCGGGCGGCGAGGAGATAAGTCCCATCCGCGTATATAGCTATTCGAGTTATTACAAGGACGGAGAGGGATATGAAGCCGATGGACTCGGTGCGTATGCTATATTTACCGACTCTGCGATCAGTCCGGATGATTTTCCCATTCTCGTTTATTCGGGCGAGAAAATTGATTTCAGCAGTCCCGAAAACGTGACGCTCGGAATGATCTCTGTTTATGACCTGAATTATGTCAGCATGCCGATCCGCTTTTCCAATCTTTATGAACTGTCAAAGCTTCCGATAGGAGATTACATTATTGTTTTTAACGAGACAGAACGCGGAGACGGCTTGACGAGCGGCTATGATTCAATATTCAGATTTATTGTGACTCAAAGTACGTCTTCTCATCCGGGATATTCATCTCCGATAATTTTAACCCGTTACGATTGGTCGGGCTACGGAGTATCTCGGAAGACGATCGAACCGTGTTATCTCTCCTACACCATTATCGAACTTATTTACTCTCTGTCTTTAAGCGAAAATAAGTCTGAAATAATTGCCGAAGGTGATCTGGCAGATTACGGTAATTCCCCTCCCGTTGAACGCGGAACTTCGTGGGTGGAGATCGGTTCGAATATTTACCGCTTTGATCCCGAAATAACCGAAATTGCTCTCGTAGAAACACATCTCGGCGCGGGATCGTTGCTCAGTGCCGAGTCTCCCGACCTCGGTATTATTAGTGATCTTCTGCACGCCGCGTGGTATTATCATCCTTACGATTATTACAGCGGAAGCTACGATAATTCAACCGGAAACATATCAATTGACCGTATGTACGAAGCCGAATCCGATGTTGAAATTAACGTAAAGAGCTTCATCGTGGAAAAGGAATTCAATTCCGTAAACTCGGTCACTCTGGAAATAACCGCGAAAGCAGACGTGGATTTGCGTCTCGTGCTTGATTCGCGCCAGAGCGACGATAATCTCGGCGCGGGCGACCTCAAGGAATTTTCAATGAAAAAGGGAGAAACGCAAACAGTCACACTCTCCTTCTCCGGCTGGCAGTATTCCTATTGGATATATATCAAAGCCGATAATACCATGGTATCGGTGCAGATAAAACCTTGAATCGGAAGTTTCTCTTTTAATGACAAAATCCATCACGACCAAATAATCGTGATGGATTTTGTGTTATTAAGATAACATCAACACTGAAATTGTTATATACCAAAATCAAAGTTGGTTAAGTTATATTCCGACTTCGTCGGAGTGATATTATCGCCGACGCGATAGTGGTATTAAAGCCTATGGCTTTAGTGATATTTTATTCGCTAATAACTCGCAAAGCGAATATCACTCGGTTTTGACCGAATATCACTGCGAAGCAATATAACTCGCCGAAGGCGAATAAAACTGTTTTATTCCTTATGCTCGGGTACGATAAGACCGTAGTCTCCGTCGCGCCTTGCGTAAACAACGCAGGTCTCACCCGATTGGTCGTCCACAAACACGAAAAACTCATGCCCGATCAGGTTCATCTGGAGGATCGCCTCCTCTACCGACATGGGTTTGAGGTCGAATTCCTTGCGGCGTACCACAAAATCGGTAGCCTCGGAAAGCTCGTCTGCCATCTCCGTGATTCCCGCGGCAACTGCCGCTCCCTGAGCGCGAATCCTTTTTTCGAGCTTGGTTTTGTTCTTGCGGATCTGGCGGTCGATGGTGTCTACTGCGCGGTCGATCGCGTTGCGGAAGGTCGCATCATCGGTTTCACAGCGGAACAGAGTGTTTGCCGCGGCGATAGTGATCTCGATATTCTCACGGTTTCGCTTGCGGCTGAAGGTGACTGTTGCCTTTTCCTCGGTCGCGAAATACTTGTCAAGCTTCGCAAGCTTCTTTTCGGCGAGCTCCTGAAGATCGGCGGGTACGCTCATGTGTCTGCCTACAACGGTGATTTTCATGTTTTCTTCCTCCTGTACTGTTCTTTGTTCCTCGGAAAGATACGTTTCCTTGGTACACCTATATTATAGCATATTTTTTGTGCAAAATAAATAGGTTTTTGAAAAAAACTTTCAAAAAATTGTGGATTTGTGCAAAATCACGAAATCTCGCCGGAGCATAACATTTTGATTGACTTTTGTTATTTTTAGTGGTATAATATAATTGTATGGCTGTTTTTCAGAGGTATGATAATGGAAGATAGAATTTCGATAAAAAAAGAAATAGAAGAGCTCCGCGCGAAGGTTGCATACCACGCGCGGAAATATTACGTTGACGACGCGCCCGAGATCTCCGACTACGATTACGACCTTATGTATCATAAGCTCCTCGCGCTTGAGGAGGAAAATCCCGAATTTTTTGATCCCGCGTCGCCCACAAGACGTGTCGGAGGCGCACCTCTCGATAAATTCGAAAAGGTCACACATACTGCCGTGATGAATTCGCTTTCCGACGTTTTCTCGTTTGATGAGCTTTCCGCGTTCCTTGCGGGAGTGGGGAAGGTCATCGGGAAAACTCTGTGGTCGGTCGAGCCGAAGATCGACGGTCTTTCGGTTGCATTAAAATACGAAAACGGAATATTTATTCAGGGCGCGACGCGCGGCGACGGTCAGGTTGGAGAAGACGTTACGCAGAATCTGCGCACTATCTTCTCGCTCCCGCTGACGCTTGCCGAACCGCTGACTTTTACCGTACGTGGTGAAGTATATATGCCCCGCCGAGTGCTCGAAGCGATCAACTCAAAGCGCGAGGCAGAAGGCAAGCCCTTGATGGCAAACCCCAGAAACGCCGCGGCGGGATCACTTCGTCAGCTCGACCCGAAGATCGCGGCATCGCGCAGGCTCGACGTGTTTATCTTCAATATTCAGGATGGTTCGCTCTGGCTTGACGGACACGAGTCCGAGAGCCATACGGAGATGCTCGACCGCCTCGCGGATCTTGGTTTCCCGGTAATAAAAGAGCGTGCGCGCGTTTCGTCAGAGAAGGAGATCTTCGATCATATTGACCGTCTCGGCTCCCTCCGCGATACTCTTGAGTACGATATCGACGGTGTTGTTATCAAGCTCGATTCGACAGCAGACCGCGCCGTTCTCGGCGAAGGTGTGAAGACTCCCAAGTGGGCGGCGGCGTATAAATTTCCGCCCGAGGTCAAGGAGACGAAGCTGAGTTCGATCTCGATTCAGGTCGGAAGAACAGGCGTGCTGACTCCGATCGCAGAGCTCGAACCCGTACGTCTTGCGGGCACCACGGTATCCCGCGCTACGCTTCATAATTCCGAATTTATAGCCGAGCGAGGCATCATGCTCGGAGATATTGTAAAGGTCAGAAAAGCCGGCGACATCATCCCCGAGATCGTCGGAGCAATCCCCGAAAAGAGGGACGGGACGCAGATTCCCTTCGCGATGCCCGAGACCTGTCCTTCCTGCGGAGAACCCGTCAGCCGCGACGAATCGAGCGGGGAGGGAATTGCACTGCGCTGTACCAATTCCGCGTGCCCCGCACAGCTTTCGCGCTCGATCGAGCACTTTGCTTCTCGCGGAGCGATGGATATCGACGGACTCGGACCGCAGATCGTGGATCTCCTGATCGGAGCTGATCTGATAAAGAATGCTGCCGATCTTTACGAGTTGAAAGCCGAGGATGTTGCTTCTCTCGAACGTATGGGCGAGCTTTCGGCGAACAATCTCATATCCGCTATCGAACGTTCAAAATCCGCGGGTCTTGAGAGACTGATCTACGCTCTCGGAATACGCAATATCGGTGAGGTTGCCGCCGCGGCACTTGCCAAGAAATTCAGAACGCTCGAGGGATGCATGAACTCCTCTTTCAACGAGCTTTGCGCTATCGAGGACTTCGGAGAGATCACGGCAAAATGTGTTATAGATTACTTCTCGCACGAGGCAAATCTTGAGCTCTGCCGCCGTCTTATCGACGCGGGACTGCTCACGGAAGCTACCTCCAAGGCACTTGACGACAGCCTTGCCGGACTGACATTTGTGCTTACCGGAACTCTTCCTACGATGGGCAGAAGCGAGGCATCGGCACTCATCAAGGAGCGCGGAGGCAAGACTGCGGGCTCTGTTTCGAAGAAGACCTCATACGTTGTAGCGGGCGAGGAAGCGGGTTCAAAGCTCACCAAGGCAAACGAGCTCGGTATTCCCGTAATCGACGAAGCCGCGCTTCTCAGAATGTGCGGACTTGATGAGAAAAACTGAAAAAATACACAGTAAATATAAATTACGCTCACGGGCTCCAAAATCGTCCGTGAGCGTAATTTTTTGCATATTGATATTCAGATTAGAAATGTATCAAATTTATATCTAAACAAATTTGATATAAATGTCGACAGTTAGATATAAATCAAATTAACACACATTAATCAATCTAATAATAATTGCCGAAAAAAGCCGTAAAAAACCGTAATTTACCGAATTTTGCTGTCCGCGCAAAGCAAAAAATACTTGACCAATATCTTTGAATATGATATAATTATATAGATGATCAAACGTCGGTGTATTCAAGGATCCCCTCGTATATGCCGCGGGCAAACAGATCGGGGCGGTCGCGCATCAATGCCGCTTCCTCGGGGTTGCTTATGAAGCCGAGCTCAACGAGGGTCGCGGGCATTTGCGTCTTTCGCAGAACGTAAAGTCCGCTTCTCGTAAAGACTCCTCTGTCGCGCAGTCCCGTGTATTCGGTGACTCCTTCAACGATGTCTTCCGCAAGCTCTGCCGCCGCGGACGGGATCGAAAAAACGTATGCCTCTGTGCCTCCCGCATTCGGTGAGGACGATGCGTTTGTATGAAGACTGATGAAGTAATCCGCGCCCCATGAATTTGCTTCATTTACTCTTGACGATAGGCTCGAAGCCTTGGAATTTCCAAGCTGGGTCTCGGGTGTCGGGCGCGAAAGTCTGACCTCAAAATTGCCGTTTGCGCGCAGAAGTGCGGCGAGCTCCTGACCGATGGTGTAAACGAGATTTTGCTCGCGCAGACCGTTGCCCTCGGCTCCCGCATTTGGATTGACGGGGTTATGCCCCTGGTCTATGTAGATTTTTATAGCCATAAAGTACCTCACAAAAACGTATTCGCTACAGTATATTCATACCGGTGCGTTTTTGTGACGAAAGGAAAAGATATGTCTTACAATGAAGAAAAAAACAAGGTTGAAAAATCCTTTTTATATCTGGTGGCAACGCCGATAGGCAACCTTTCGGATATCTCCGAGAGAGCTGTGAAGGTGCTCTCGGAGGTTGATTTCGTTGCCGCGGAGGACACGAGAAATTCGGGACTTCTGCTCTCGCGTCTCGGTCTCCGAAAGCCGATGGTATCCTATCACGACCACAACCGCGCCGAGCGCGGTCCCGAGATAATCGAACGCCTCAGGGGCGGCGAATCCTGCGCGCTGATCAGCGACGCGGGAATGCCCGCGATATCAGACCCCGGCGAGGATCTCGTTGCTCTTTGCGCAAAGGAGGGTGTGGGTGTCTCGATCATTCCCGGTGCGTGCGCCGCGGTTTCGGCACTTGCTCTTTCGGGACTTTCAACAAGGCGTTTCGCCTTCGAAGGCTTCCTTCCTCCGTCGGGCAAGGAAAGAAAAAAATGTCTTACCGATATTGCCAAAGAAGAACGTACGCTTATCATATATGAAGCACCTCACAGACTCAAAAAGACTCTTGCGGAGTTTTTTGAGTATTTCGGCGGCGACCGACGCATTGCGCTCTGCCGTGAGCTTACGAAGCTTAATGAGGAAGTTTTGCGTATGACTGTCTCGTCGGCTTGCGCATATTATGAGAACACGGAGCCAAGGGGCGAATACGTTCTCATCATAGAGGGTGCTCCCGAGGCAACCGAGCAAGACGTAGCTGTGGATATTGCCGCACGCGCCGCCGATCTTATGGCGGGCGGAATGTCGCAGAAGGACGCGATCAAGATGATAGTCAAGGAAACCGGACTTCCAAAAAATAAGGTATACGCCGAAGTTCTTAAAAATAATGAATAAATATTCATTTACCTCTTGATTTTTTCACTCAAATGTGGTATCATTAATATTATTTTTTCGACATTAATCCAAAAGGAGAAATAGATTATGAGTTTTGTTGTTACAGAAAAGAAAAAGTGCTGTGTGGTCGGTGCTACCGGTATGGTAGGTCAGCGTTTTCTGACCCTCCTTGCTGACCATCCTTATTTTGAAGTTACCTGCCTTGCAGCATCTGCAAGAAGTGCGGGCAAGACATATGCCGAGGCTGTCGGCAGCCGCTGGAAACTCAGCGAGCCGATGCCCGAAAAGTTCGCCGATATGAACGTTCTCGATTCTGCCGAGGTTGACACCATTGCATCCCTCTGCGATTTCGTTTTCTGCGCAGTGGATATGCCCAAGGCAGAAGTCCGTGAGATGGAAGAGAATTTTGCTCGCCACGAGCTGCCCGTAGTCTCCAATAACTCTGCTTGCCGCGGCGTCGAGGACGTTCCCATGCTTATGCCCGAGATCAACTCGGATCACCTTGCGGTTATCGAGACCCAGAAAAAGAGACTCGGAACCAAACGCGGATTTATCGCAGTCAAACCCAACTACTCGATCCAGTCCTACGTTCCCATGCTCACACCCCTTCTTAAGTTCGGTCTCAATAAGGTAGTTGCTACCACTTATCAGGCAATCTCCGGTGCCGGCAAGACCTTTGCCGAGTGGCCCGAGATGATCGACAACGTCATTCCATTCATTGGCGGTGAGGAGCAGAAGAGCGAGCAGGAGCCCCTCAAGATCTGGGGTAAGATCGAAAACGGTGTTGTTGTCAACGCAGAAGCACCGCTGATCACCACTCAGTGCATCCGTGTTCCCGTAACGAACGGACATACCGCCGCTATCTTCATGAGCTTTGAAAACAAGCCTTCGAAGGAAGAAATTCTTGCGGCTTGGGCTGAATACAAGGGACTTCCCCAGGAGCTCGGACTCCCCAACGCTCCCAAGCAGTTCATCACCTATTTTGAGGAGGATAACCGTCCTCAGTGCGCTATTGACCGCGATATTTACGGCGGAATGGGCATTACTGCAGGCCGTCTGCGCGAGGATACTATGTTTGATTACAAGTTCGTAGGACTTTCGCATAACACCCTCCGCGGTGCTGCGGGAGGTTCCGTACTCAACGCCGAGCTTCTTTA
>JAZSMP010000157.1:0-9736 GCA_045535915.1 Eubacteriales bacterium
AAATTTCCAAAATCGGTGAAAAGGAGTGAGCATTATGGCAACCTACGATATATCAACAGACGCGCTTGTCATCCGCGCGGTGCCCCAGGGAGAGCACGACAGGCTTCTGACTCTGCTTTGCCCCGAGGAGGGCAGGATCACCGTCATCGCAAAGGGTGCGAGGTCTCTCCGAAACAAGCTGATGTCGCCCTGCCGCGCGTTTGTATGGGGCAATTTCGAGCTCCACCACAAGGGCGATATGGCTTGGGTGCGCGATGCGTCCGTTATAAAATCCTTTACCGAGCTTGAAAAGGATATCGAGCTTATGTATCTCGCTCAATATATTTCCGATGTCTGCTGTGAGCTGAGCGGTCAGGGCGAGCCTCCGGGGGAGCTTTTGCCTCTGGCGCTGAACACCTTTCACGCGCTCTGCTCTGAAAAATACGACCGCGCCATTGTAAAAGCCGTTTTTGAACTCCGTGCCGCGGCGATCTCTGGATATCTTCCCGAGCTTACCGAATGCATCAGATGCGAAAAGACCGACGCCCCCGCGTTCTATATGGACGTTATGAGCGGCGGTATCGTCTGCTCGGATTGCATAGCATCGTCGCCCGATAACATACAGATCCCGAACGAGCAATTGCTCGTTGACGCTCTCGGAACGCGCTCGATAATTATACCGATCTCGGCGGGAGTTCTTGCTGCTATGCGGTACGTTGTAAACGCGCCGATGAAGCGTCTGCTCTCATTCGGTATAGCGTCGGAAAACGACAAAAACACATTTGCCCGCGTTTGCGAGACCTATATACTCAACCACCTCGAACGCGGATTTTCATCTCTCGGCCTCTATCATGAGCTGAGTAAAAAATAAGGAAAATTACTATTATGATGTACCTACCCGAAAAAAGTATAAAATTGCTTGAATTCGACAAGATCAGGGCAATGCTTGCGGATTGCGCGAGAACGGAAGGCTCACGCGTGGCCGCGATGGCACTCATGCCCGAAAGCGATCTTGTGCGAGTTCTGAATATGCAGAGGCGCACGAGTGACGCCAAGCGCATTGCGGCAGAGAAGGGACAGCCTCCCTTCGGCGGCGTCAAGGATATCAAGCCTCATTGCGAGCGCGCCGAAAAGGGTGCGATGCTGACGCAGAGAGAGCTTATGGACGTTGCGGACATCCTGCGGACGAGCCGTGTGCTTCTCGATTACAGCCGTACCAACCGCCGCTTTGAGACGGTGCTTGACGAGGTTTTCGAACGTCTTCTGCCCGATAAAAAGCTTGAGGACAGAATAAGAACCGCCATTATCAGCGAAGAAACTATGGCGGACGATGCCTCGCCCGAGCTTTACAATATCCGCCGTAAAATGCGCCAGACCACTGCAAAGGTGCGCGATATCCTTTCGAAATACACCACGGGTGCCTATTCCAAGAGCCTGCAGGAAAATATCGTCACCATCCGTAACGGACGGTTTGTCGTTCCCGTAAAGGCTGAGTGCAAGAACGATATCAAGGGTCTTGTTCACGATGCGTCGGCAACCGGCGCGACACTCTTTATCGAGCCTCTTGCGGTCGTTGAAGCCAACAACGAGATCCGCGAGCTTGAGGCAAAGGAGAAGCACGAGATTGAGCGCATTCTTTATGATCTTTCCTCTGAGGTCGCTGCGATCTCGGACAAGATCCGCTATAACGGCGAGAATATCGACGAGCTTGCTTTCGTCTTTGCCTGCGCAGAGCTTTCCTTCAGAATGAACGCAACACAGCCGAAGCTTTCCTCGGATAACCGCCGTACCGAGCTTCGTCACGCGCGCCATCCTCTGATCCCGAAGGAGCGCGTTGTTCCCGTAAATATCCGCCTCGGCGGTGATTTTGATACACTTGTCATTACCGGTCCGAATACTGGCGGTAAGACGGTTACCTTAAAGACCCTCGGACTCTTCGCACTGATGGCGCAGTCGGGTCTGCATATCCCCTGCGACGATAATTCCACCGTGCCGATCTACGGCAGAGTCCTCGTTGACCTCGGCGACGAGCAGAGCATAGAGCAGTCGCTCTCGACATTCTCATCGCATATGGTCAATATTGTTTCGATCGTTGACGATCTCACCGACGACGCTCTCGTCCTGTTCGACGAGCTTGGCGTAGGCACCGACCCCATCGAGGGCGCGGCACTTGCAATTGCCGTTATCAGCGAGGTCAGAGCCGCGGGCGCGACCTGCGCGGCAACTACTCACTACGCGGAGCTTAAAGCCTACGCGCTCAATACCCCCGGTGTCAAGAACGCGTCCTGCGAGTTTGACATCGAAACTCTCCGCCCGACGTATAAGCTGACTATCGGTACGCCCGGACGCTCCAACGCGCTTGCGATCTCGGAAAGACTCGGACTTCCGAAGCACATCATTGATCGCGCACTCGCCGAGGTAAGCTCGGACAACAGACGCTTCGAGGACGTCATAGACAAGCTCGAGGCGGCTCGCATCGAGGCGGAGAAGTACCGCGAGGAATCCGAAAATATGCGCCGCGAGTATGAGAAATTCAAGCTCGAGGCTGAGGCGAAGATCCGCGAAAAGATCGCATCCGCGGAAAAGGAAGTCGAACGAGCGCAGAAAAAGGCTGCCGAGATGGTCGAGGGCGCGAGAATTTCGAGCGAATACGTTTTCGCTCAGCTCGATAAGGTCCGCAAGGCACGCGACAGCGAACGCCTCGGCGAAGAGTTCGATGCGGCACGCAAGAAGGTGCGCGAGCATATGCGCGCAAATGAGGAAAAATTCAACCCCGTTGATGAAAATATTGACGAAGAATACGTTCTTCCGCGCCCGCTCAAGAAGGGCGACGCCGTTTATCTTATGAATATCGGTCAGGAGGGCGTCGTTATCTCAGAACCCGACCGCAGCGGTAACATAAGCGTTCAGATCGGTCCCGTCAGAACGAAGACAAAGGTAAAGAACCTAAAGCTGATGGATGACGTTATCACCGTCACCGACTCGCAGGGTAACAAAAAGACGGTAAAGGAGTTTGCCAAGACTACCGTCAGCCGTGCCTGCTCTGATGAGATCGACTTGCGCGGTATGAACGGTGACGAGGCGTGGTACGAGGTCGACAGATACCTCGACGAGGTTCAGCTTGCGGGTCTCCGCACCTGCCGCCTGATCCACGGCAAGGGTACGGGCGCACTCCGCGCGGCTCTTTGGGAAAAGCTCCGCCGCGAAAGCAGGATCGCAAACTTCCGCATCGGTCAGTACGGCGAGGGCGACGGCGGCGTTACGATTGTTGAAATGAAGTAAGTATGAGGAAGTTTGTTTTATTTGCGAACACCTTAATATTGCTGTTTGTTTTGATATTGGAAGTTGTCTCGCTATATTTTTTGATTACAGTTATTCCTCTTTTCGAGCCTTTTACCGAAACAGCAAAGCTGATCGAGCTTATTGTATGGGGCGTTTGGTTTGTTGCAGTAATCGGTTCTGCTCTATTAATGATTGCGGGATCGACTGTACAATTATCTCGTTCCATACCGTATGACGGTCCGCAATTTCCAAATTTATCTGCCGTATCAAATATAGTAACAATTATTCTTGGCGTTGCGTGGATCATTGTTTCGATTGTTATTGAAGATGTTTACGGAAAGGGATCTCTGAAGTTTGACGAAGTCTCTCTGAAAATCATTACCTTTTTTATCGCGCGAATTTTGGCAGCATACCTCAAATGGAGCTATGCCTTTAACAATTCGAAAAAGCAAAAAGTGGATTCTTTGAGAGAAAAGGAATAAATTTTCTTTATTAAGTGATGTGCAGACTACGCTACCCCTCATCCACCGCCTTACGCCCGAACCCCAAAAACGCGCGAGCGCGTTTCCGGGAACCCGGCGGCGGTCCCCCTTCTCCCACGGTCAGGGAGAAGGCTGATGGGGTAACTCCGAATTTTAGCGTTTCAGCGAACATCGTCTACATTCAATCCATACAAAGCACATAGGAATGTTTTATTAAATTATTTTGCTCTTATAATCGAATTTTGCTAATTTTTCAATAAGATATTCCTATTTAAGAGACAAAATTGTTGTACAGCGTAGTATTCGCTGAACCGACAAAAGAGTCTTGGCTCGCCCTTCGCCTTCTCCCTGACCGTGGGAGAAGGGGGACCACGCAAGTGGTGGATGAGGGGTAGCGCCGATAGTATAAATATCACTTAAAAGTATAGCAAAAAAGTGAAAAATACAAATTTTCGGAGGAAATAAAAATGTCCGACAATAAGATCAAAATGTTAGGTATAGACATCGGCGGCGGAAGCGGCAGAGGTCTTATAGGTACTTTTGACGGAGAAAAAATGGCGATCGAGGAGATCTGCCGATTTGAAAACAAGCCGATATACAAGGGTGACGCGCTCGTCTGGGATGCCCCGATGCTCCGCGGCGAGATCGAAAACGCTACCCGTCTTGCTGCTTCAATGGGAGCGAAGAGCGTCGGTATCGACACATGGGGCGTTGACTACGGTCTCATCGATAAGAAGGGCGAGCTCGTATGCGACCCATACAGCAACCGCGACCTGCGTACGAGAAATATCGGTGAATACTTCTCGCAGTTCATGCCGCTTTCGAGACTCTATGAGATCACGGGAATTCAGTATCTTGAATTCAATACCGTTCTTCAGCTCGCGGCAGAGAAGAAGTTCACTCCCGAAAGACTCGAGAAGACGGATAAGATCCTCTTCCTTCCCGACCTCTTCGGCTATTTCCTCTCGGGCGAGCAGGTCAGCGAATATACCGTCGCATCCACGGGCGCGATCGTTGACGCACACACACGCGATTTCTCACCCGAGATCTTGTCCGCTCTCGGTATTTCAAAGAATAAGTTTGCCCCCATCGTTGATCCCGGCGTAGTTGTCGGTAAGGTAAAGCCCGAATTTGCATCCGATATGAAGCTCATTTCGGTTCCTTCGCACGACACGGCAAGCGCGGTCTTCGCAACCCCCGCCGAGAACGATGACTTTATCTACATAAGCTCGGGTACCTGGTCGCTGATGGGATGCGAGCTGAAGGCTCCTCTTATCTGCGCGGAGGGAGAAAAGCGAAATTATACAAACGAGGGCGGCGCGTGCGGTACGATCCGCTATCTAAAGAATCACGTCGGACTCTGGCTCGTTCAGGAATGCCGCCGCGCGTGGAAGGCTGAGGGCAAGAACGTCACATATGACAGTATGACCGAGGCGGCTATGAACGCCAAGCCCTTCGTGTCCTTCATCAACGTAAACGATCCCGTGTTCATGCCTCCCGGCGACATGCCCGCGCGTATTGCCGAATATTGCCGCAAGACGGGTCAGCACGTTCCCGAAACTGTCGGAGAGATCATTCGTACAATTTTTGACAGCCTTGCGCTCTGCTACAGATACACGGTAGAGGACATTGCTTGTCTTACCGGCAAAAAGCCGAATTCGATCAATATCGTCGGCGGCGGCTCGAAGGACCCTCTGCTTTCGCAGATCACCGCGGACGTTTGCGGTCTTCCCGTTGTTGCGGGTCCCGCAGAAGCAACCACACTCGGCAATCTTCTCGTTCAGGCTATGGCACACGGTCTTATCTCGGGTATCTCCGAGGCACGTGAGCTCGTCCGCAAATCTTTCCCCGTGAAGACCTATCTACCGCGCGGAAACAAGAGCGATTACGATTCGTATCTTGATTACTATCTCCGTCTTATCGACAGAAAGTAAGGTAAGGACATATGCTCGATAATCTGTTACTCAGCCTCAATACCGTTACTCCCGTATTGGTACTTACTCTTCTCGGTATGCTGATGAAGAAGATAAAGCTTCTGCCCGATTCCTTTTATTCGGGCGCGGATAAATTTGTCTTCGATATCGCTCTGCCCGCATTGATCTTCGTTCAGATCGTTACAGCGGATATGAGCAACGCGCAAGGCTTTATGAAATTGCCGCTTTTTACCTCGATAATGCTTATATGCACCTGTACGCTCTTCTCGGTGGTAACTCATTTTACGGTCAAGGATCCCGCGCGCGTCGGCGCATCGGTTCAGGGTATGTTCCGCTCGAATTCCTCCATCCTCGGCGTGGTGTTTATTACGAATATTTACGCCGGAACCGTAGAAGGTCCTGCGGCTCTTGCGGGTTATGCGATCACAATGCCGTTTGTTATACTGATGTATAACGTTCTCTCGGTTATAGTTCTTACGGTCTTTATGCCGACAGGCGAAGGAGAAGAGAAGAAAAAGATCAATATAGGAAAGATCCTTCTCAACACGATCAAGAATCCTCTTATCATAGCGGTTCTTCTCGGACTTCCTTTTATGCTTTTCGGTTGGAAGCTTCCCGCGATCGTTGACAGATCTGTCGGCTATCTTGCCGATTCGGCTACCGCGCTTGCGCTGATAAGCCTTGGGGCGGGCTTCTCCTTTGAAACCCTCAAGGGAAATATCACTCTCGCAACCGTGACCTCGGTTGTCAAGACCGTTATCCATCCCATCCTCGGCGTTGCGGCGGCTTATCTTTGCGGCTTCAGAGGAAACGAGCTTCTCATCACCTTTATCGTCTTCGGAACTCCCTCGGCTGTCAGCAGTTACATAATGGCAAAGAATATGAAGAGCGATTACGAGCTCGCGGGACAGATACTCCTTCTGTCAACTCTGTTCTGTATTTTCACAATTTTCCTCGGCGTTTTCCTGATGAAGACGGTCGGATGGATATAAAACCAAAAAATTTATCGTATTTCGTAAAAAAAACGCAAAAAGGGTTTGCAAGTTTGCGAAATATGTGGTATAATAAAATATCAAGTAAATAAACAACCCAAATAAGGAGTCAAAATGAAGGAAGCAGTATTCGGTAAGCTTGGCATAGTTGCCATGAAGGGATGCGAGGAATTCGCAAATCGCGTAGACAGTTATCTCAGAGAACGCCGCGGCACCAACGAATCTTATCTTGTGGAGGTCGATTGCCCCCGCTTCGGTTCGGGTGAGGCAAAAGCTCTGCTTAAGCAGTCGGTCAGAGGTCTTGATATTATGATCATCTGCGACCCCTTTAACTACGGTGTTACCTATAATATGAGAGGTACAGATATCCCCATGACCCCCGATGAGCATTTCGCCGATCTTAAGCGAATCGTCGGAGCAATTGAGGGTAAGGCGCGCCGTATTTCCGTTATTATGCCTATGCTCTACGAGGGCAGACAGCATAAGAGAACCAACCGCGAGTCGCTTGACTGCGCTATGATGCTCCGCGAGCTCGAATTCTACGGAGTCAAGAACTTTATCACCTTTGACGCGCACGACGACCGCGTACAGAACGCAGTTCCCCTTATCGGCTTTGACAACTACCGTCCTACATACCAGATGGTAAAGGCGCTTGTCAAGGCGGTTCCCGATATCTCCTTTGATAAGGAACAGCTTATCATCATCTCTCCCGACGAAGGCGCAATGGGCAGATGTATGTTCTTCTCCTCGGTTGCGGGACTTGACGTAGGTATGTTCTATAAACGCCGCGATTATTCCCGCGTCGTAAACGGCAAGAACCCGATCGTCGCGCACGAGTATCTCGGTCAGGATCTCACCGGCAAGGACGTTATCATCGTTGACGATATGATCTCCTCGGGCGACTCTCTCTTTGACGTTGCAAAGCAGATCAAGAAGCGCGGCGCGAAGAGAATATTCAACTTTGCTACCTTCGGACTCTTTACAAACGGCCTTGAGGGCTTCGATAAGGCTTACGAGGACGGTATCATTGATAAGATCTTCACCACAAACCTCATCTATAACGATCCCGCTCTCAAGACCAAGGAGTGGTACGTTGAGGTAAGTATGTGCAAGTACGTTTCCTACATTATCGACACCCTCAACCACGATGAGTCGATCAGCCTCATCCTTGACCCCGTCAAGAAGATCCACGCTCTTATCGACAAGCATACCGCAGAACTCGGCGGTCAGCTTAAGATAGATTTTTGATTAATGTATTTTATCTTAAAGGGACGGAGTAAAATGCTTTGTCCCTTTTGTTAACAAAGGAGCTGCTTACATGGAACGGTACGTAATAAAGATTTTGAGCTTGCTGTATCTATTATCGGTTGCGCTGGTTGCAGTTTCTTGTTCGGACGTACGGTATGAGAAATATCAGCCTTACGTTGAAAAGCGCGAGGTAGCGGGCACTCCTATTGCATATGAGGAATATTTTTCTTCTTTGAATTATTATGAAAAAGGAGAATATGATTTGCCTAAAGCCGGGGAGTCGATTACGTTTGGTTTTTTGAATGAAACGTATACCGGTCAATATAGAAGTTCTTTTTCTGAAGCTTATGGAAAAAATATGTATGAGTTATCATACATAACCGAAAACGGAAACGAATTTATTATAAACGAAAATGGGAAGGTTGTTGGTTTTTCTGCTGAGGATGCCCAGGTGATCAGACAGGCTGTTTCGGAGGATACAAAAAAGTCTCCGGAACAAATCAAGGCTATTGTAAGTAGTATGATACACGAAATATACGGCGAAACAGACATTGAATTTTTTATTGAATTGTCAGGACCGCATAATATGCCTACAGATTGGGGAGAGATTTATTCCGCTTATATTTCGTATAATATCGATGGATATCAGACATCCGAGTCATTGATATTAAACTATGCGTTAGACGGTACATTGCTTTCTATGCTTTCAAATAATCTCGGACGCTTTGACGGCAAGAGTGTTCCAGATGATTTCAACAAAGAAAAAGCTGATGGCATCATAAGTGATATGTTCAAAGACGAAATTGAGGATTATTTTATAAGATCCTATATTCTCGATATTCTTGAAGATGGCAGTTTGGCAATGAAATCAACGGTAGATATTACGGTCGATGAAGATGTAAATTCTTTTGCTATTATTATTCCGCTTGAATAAGATTGATAGAGCCGCAGCGTGCGGCTCTGTTTTTTTATTAATAGAATAAAGAGTTCATAACGAATTCATAAATGTAGTATATAATTAAATATCAACAAAAATAAAAGGAATTACAGATATGAGCAATAAAAACGAATCCGCATCCTGCCCCGCGAAGAAGACCTCGATCGGCGGTCAGGCTCTGCTTGAAGGAATTATGATGCGCGGTCCTAAAAAGAGCGCGATGGCAGTCAGACGCCCCGACGGCGAGATGGTCATCGAGGTCGAGGACCTTAAGAGCGCAAACAGAAAGGGATTTCTCAAATGGCCGATAGTCCGCGGTGTTGTCGGCTTTATCGACTCCATGGCTGTCGGATATAAGGCAACTATGCGCTCCGCCGAGCTTTCGGGTCTCGACGAGGCTATAGAGGAAGAAGAAAGAGAAAAGGCTGCAAAGAAGGCGGCTAAAGAGCAGGCGAAGAAGGCAAAGAAGCTCGGTATAAGCGTCGAGGAGCTTGCCGCACAGGAAGCATCCGAGGCTCCCTCTGTCGCAGAAGAGGTAAAGGAAGAGGCCACCGAAGCTCCCGCAGAAGAATCCGCTCCCGAGGTTGAGGTCAAGGAAGCGAAAAAGGACAACTCGGGTATGATGACGGGTATTATGGTCATCGCTCTTGTGCTCGGTCTCGGACTTGCACTTCTGCTTTTCAAGGTGCTCCCCGAATCGGTATACGAATTTATCACGTGGGTATTTCCCAAGCTTGAGGGCGAGGGATATGGCTACAACCTCCTTCGCGCCGCTATTACGGGCGTGGTCAAGATCGCGATAATGGTCGCTTATATGGCGTCCGTCACTCTTATGAAGGATATCCGCCGTACCTTTATGTACCACGGCGCGGAGCACAAGAC
>JAZSMP010000281.1:0-3245 GCA_045535915.1 Eubacteriales bacterium
AGGAAGAAGAGGGGGCGCGCGCCGCAGCAGATGATGTCGTTTACGCACATAGCAACGCCGTCGATGCCGATGGTGTCGTGCTTGTCCATAAGGATAGCCATTTTGACCTTGGTGCCGCAACCGTCGGTACCCGAAACGAGAACGGGCTCTTCCATGCCTGCAATCGGCAGACCGAAGCAGCCGCCGAAGCCGCCGACGTCATCAAGACATCCTGCGTTCTTGGTGCGTGCGATATGTTTTTTCATAAGCTCAACAGCACGGTAGCCGGCGGTGATATCAACGCCCGCCGCTGCGTAGCTGTCGGATTTAGAATTAGAATGAAGCATAATAATAAAGTTTCCTTTCTAATGCAAAATGCAGAATGCAAAATGCAAAATGAATTTGTAAGTTAATTTGGTGATTTGCAAATCAGTGTTTTGCAATAGATAAGTAATAAAAAGTAAGACAAAATTCAGAAATGCAAAGCAAAATTATATGCCTCATTTTGCATTTTGCATTCTGCACTTTGCATTTAACTCTTCCCGTTCCAGCAATAGGTACAAAGCTTATCGCGGTCGATTCCGATGGCTTCGACGATGCCGTCGAGGGTCTGGAAGTCGAGGGAGGCGAAGTTGAGCTTCTTGCAGAGGGTCTCGCGGAGTGCCTTACCGCGCTCGGTCGAGCCGTCGGAGTATTCGTCGATATGATTTACGCCCTCTTCGCCCTCAAGCTCGAAGATTATACGGCGGGCGATAAGCTCGTCGTCGCTTCTCGAGGGGGAGAAGTGCAGGTACTTGCAGCCGTACATTATCGGCGGGCACGCGCTTCTCATATGGACGGACGACGCGCCGTTGTCGTAGAGAAATTCGACGGTCTCGCGCAGCTGTGTTCCGCGGACGATCGAGTCGTCAACGAAGAGGAGGTTCTTGCCGTGGATGAGCTCGCTTACGGGAATGAGCTTCATCTTTGCAACCTTGTTGCGATTGACCTGCGAGGGGGTGGTGAAGGAACGCGGCCATGTGGGAGTGTACTTGATGAAGGGGCGCGCGAAGGGGATGTGGCTCTCGTTTGCGTAGCCGATCGCGTGGGGTGTGCCCGAATCGGGAACGCCGCAAACGTAGTCGATGCCCTCTGTCTTGCCCTCGGCGACCTCGCGCTTTGCCATGACCGAACCGTTGCGGCAGCGCATGCACTCAACGTTTACGTTCTCGTAATCCGAGGTGGGATATCCGTAGTAGGACCAGAGGAAGGCGCAGATCTTCATCTCTTTACCGGGCTCGGCAAGAACAGTCACGCCGTCCGCCGTTACCTCAACGATCTCGCCGGGACCGAGCTCGCGAAGGTCGGAGTATCCGAGCTTCTTGTAAGCAAAGTCCTCGAAGGCAACGCAGTATCCGTCATCGCAGACACCGAGCTCAACGGGAAGCCTGCCCACGCGGTCGCGCGCGGCAATGATCTTGCCCTCGTCGGTGAGGATGAGGATGGTAGCCGAGCCGTCGATGCGGCTTTGCGCGTACTTGATACCCTCGGCATAGGTGGATTTGGTGTTTATGATCGCCGCGATGAGCTCAGTCGAGTTGACCGCACCGCCCGTCATGGCGTTGATATGTCCCGAATGCGACATTACCTCGGCGAGAAGCTCGTCCGCGTTATTGATCATAGCAACGGTGCAGATAGCGTAAGTGCCGAGGTTGGAACGAATGAGCAGGGGCTGGGGATCCGAGTCGCTGATACAGCCGATCGAGGAGTTACCCGAGATCTGCTCAAAGATATTTTCAAATTTGGTTCTGAAGGGTGAGTTCGCAATGCTGTGGATCTGTCTCTGAAGACCGATCTCGGGGTTGTACGCGGCTATTCCTCCGCACCGAGTACCGAGGTGGGAATGGTAATCGGTGCCGAAGAATACGTCCGAGATGGCTTCCGAGCGCTTTGCGCACCCGAAAAATCCGCCCATCGAGTCTCCTTTTTATGCGAAGAAGAGCTTCGAGAGGGTCATGGGATCGATGTACTCGCCGTCCTTGTAGACTCTCATATTACCCGATGCGATCTCGTCGATGAGGATGACTTCGCCGTCGGCATTGTAGCCGTACTCGAACTTGATGTCATAGAGAACGAGTCCGCACTCAGCGAGGTCGTCGGCGATGATCTTTGTGATCTTGCGGGTCATGTCAGCCATAGCGTCGTACTGCTCGTCGGTCATAACGCCGAGAACAACGAGACCTTCCTTGGTTACGAGCGGGTCGCCCTTAGCATCGTTCTTGAAGGTCATTTCAACGTAGGAGGGAAGGTCTGCGCCCTCTTCGATGTAGTCGGAGTAGCGGCGGAGGAAGCTTCCTACAGCCTTGTTGCGGCAGATGACCTCAAGTCCCTTGCCGAAGGGCTTTACGGGAACGACTTCCATGGTGGTGTTTGCGAGATCCGCGGAGATATAGTGGGTCTTGATGCCTGCGGCATTGATCTTTTCGAAGTAGTAGATGGACATACGGAGGTTGACGTCGCCGACACCCTCGATGGTGAGTCCGACGGAGTTCTCTCCGGGATCAAATACACCGTCCTTGCCGGTGCAGTCGTCCTTGAACTTGAGAAGGTAGTTGCCGTTTTCGAGTGCGAATACGTCCTTGGTTTTGCCTGTGTAAACGAGATTGTTTGCCATTTTTTCTTTCTCCCTTTATGTTTGAAATTAATTTTATTATCAGTTTTACAAATAATATAATTCGAATAGCTATGTTAGCACTTGCGAAGCAGGGGTGCAGGGGGCGCAGCCCCCTGCAAAAGAAGACGATGTCATCATGAGGCGGCGTCCGCAGACCGCCTTGCCGCCGAAGGATCTCGTGGCGCGCGAATTGTTCTTCGCGCGGCGCGGTGCCATTACGAAGTGGTCTGCTCTGCATCCGCCGGTGCACAAAGTTTGCGCACCCAAGCTTCACTCAGATCGTCATACTTCGGATTGACCGCACGAATGAGATCGCGTTTCTTTTGCCTGTTTATCCCTTTGAGGGATTTTTCTCTTGCTATTGCTTGGTTTATATCGTGAAATTTTTCGTAATATACCAGTTTGTTTACATTATACTTTGCGGTAAATCCGTATTGGTGTATTTTGTTTTCGTATTGTTTATCTCGGCGTACAATATTATTTGTTACACCTACGTAAAAAACACGGTTTCTTTGGTTTGTTTCAATATAAACGTAATATACTTTTTCGTTCATAGTGATTTTATTGAGCGGTATAATTTTGTTTTTTGGTTCACATCAGACTTCTTCGTACA
>JAZSMP010000261.1:0-3647 GCA_045535915.1 Eubacteriales bacterium
GGAACGCGATACCGCCCGAAGATCCCGAGGATTTCTGCGCCTATATCGGTAAATCGGTCCGCAACCGCGCGTATGCGATCTCTCGCGACGCGAACACCTGGAAGCGCGGCGGACGCGTGACGGTCGTGGGCGAGGAATTTATGTCCACCCTCGATGACGGTACCGATCTCGCATCCGATTTTGAGGCAAAGCGGATGGGTCGGGTCATAAGCGATCTTCTCCGCCGCGTGGGCGAGACGAACAAGGATATTTTCATCATGCGCTACTGGCTCGGCATGAGCCACACGCAGATCATGAAACAGACCGGCTTTTCCGAGGGCAAGATCAAGATGTCCCTCAAACGCACCCGCGAAAAGCTCGCCGAAGCACTCAGAAAGGAAGGTTTTGCAGAATGGATCTCGAAATGAAGCTGAGAAAAAGACGGATGCTCGAGTCGCTTGCCTACATCGACGACGATCTGATCTCGGGCACGCTACGAAAGATAAAGCCGGATGTGCCGATAGTTGTCGAACTCGATAAAAACAAAAATCCCTTCAAGCATTGGAAGCGCATCGCTCTGATGGTCGCGTGCCTCATATTGCTTTCCTGCGCGATCCCGTTGATAAGCTACGTTCTGCCGAGCATCGGAATCGTCTTTGGCGGCAATGCGGGCGCGGGAAGTGATAATTTTTCGGATTATGACCCTTATACCGACAGCGCGGTGTTCAGCTATCCCATCGATATGCCGGCGGAGGAGATATACGCCGACGTGCTCGAGGGCGGTTGGCTTGTGACCTGCGTTACGGATTTCTACAGCGCAAACAAAAAAACAATGGCGGGAGAGGAACTTTGGGATGAATTCTACAGCAAGGTCGTAAACAAAGAACCCGCCGTGTTCCGAAGCGCATTTTACGTTGAGAAAAATAACGGCAGCGCTTATCTGTCCGAAGGAGACGGTGAGCCTGACGGCAAGCCGGTTATTTCGCTTACCGAGGTGGTCTATGACGGTGAAAAGTATTATTATTCATCCAGAGATATGCTTCCTTCATACTCGCGCGATTATTCTGTGGTCAAGGAATATACGTATTTGCGATTAAGTCTGAAAATGAACGAGAGGGACAGGCAGTTTTATTTCCTTACCAACGATCCGGATCTGCGTTGGTGGTCGCCTTTTCTTTCGATGCAGTCTCCCGATTATGTGGATATCTATTGGCCGGAAGATTGATTAATAATAAATTGAGCCAACCGACATACTCTTGTATACTCAACTGTTCTTCTTCGCAATCTTGCCGCAGTTGATTTCATTGCGCCATATTGTATCTACGTAATATCCTCTGCACCAAAAATGTCTGTTTCCGTATTTGTACTTCATTTTTGAACCAATTTTATCGTATTTTTTCTGCAATATGCCGAAATAATGAACATTATATCTTGACAAAGCCTTAAAATTGTGGTATAGTAATAATACATTTCAGAAAGGTGGAAAAACCATGAAAAGAATTATTGCAATCATTCTCTCGCTGCTGACTATCGCAGCAGTCTTCGCACTCCCCATGAACGCAGCTGATCCTACTATCGTCACCGACGGTCTCGTTATCCACTATGACGGTGCAAACAACATCGGTAATGGCCAGGATAAAACCACTACCGTTTGGAAGGACGCCACCGGCGGCAATAACGACTTCAGCGTTGAACTCGATGATTACATCAAGTGGACCGACAACGCTCTCCATGTTGACGGCGCTTTCTTCTACTTCCCGGACAAGGCTCTTGAAGTTGTTAACGGCACGGCTTGGACTGTTGAGATTACCCTCGGTCAGATCGAGCTCCTCGGTTCTTCCTACGACACATTCATCTTCTCCGACAACGACCACTTCTCAATCTTCCGTCGTACCGCCAACGACAGCATCGAGTTCAAGGGCAACGATGCAAAGGCTGAGCGTGTTGTTATCGCTGACGGCACCAACTTGATGAACCAGTCTACCGTTTCTGTTACTTATACCCTTAACGGTATGGTTCGCATCTATGTTGACGGCCAGCTGATGGGCGAAATGCCCCAGCCCGGCAAGGCAATGGAAGCTGACTCCCTCGCTCTGGGTCACAACGACCTCAAGCGTTACTGGACCGGCGACATTCACAGCATTCGTTTCTACGATCGTGAGCTGACCGCTGATGAGGTTGCTCTGAACGCTGAGGCTGACGCTGTTAAGTACAATATCGGCAGATTGGCTCCCGAGACCACTGCTCCCGAGACCACTGAGGCTCCCGAGACTACCAAGGCTCCCGAGACCACCAAGGCTCCTGAGACCACCAAGACTCCCGAGACCACCAAGACTCCCGAGACCTCCAAGGCTCCCGAGTCCACCAAGGCTCCCGCCACCAACACCCCCACTACCGATAAGGCAGAAGAGAATAAGGGATGCGGCGGATTCGTTGCAGGCGGCGTTGCACTCGTTGCAATTCTCGGCACTGCTCTCATCGTAAAGAAGAGAGACTAAGCTTTAAATAAACAAAGAACTGCCTTCTCTCTGCATTCTTAGCGGAGAATTGGCAGGCACAAAAACTTCGGCAGAGAACTTGTTTTTTCTGCCGATTTGTGATATAATGGGAGCAGCAAAAAAGCCTTCCTCCGGGAGGAAGGTGGCACGCGGAGCGTGACGGAAGGAGCCTGCGTGACTTTAGATTTGTACTAACTTCATTGTAACGCACTCTCCCTCACCCGACTCCGTCGGGAGCTCCCTCCCGGCGGGAGCCTTGGGATACGTGCAACCTTAGGGGTATGGGCTTTGCCCGATGCCTTTGTAATACAAAGGCGAAACTGGCGATAAAAGATAAAATCAGAAAGGAACTTATCTATGAAAAACCAATACAAAATCACAAAAGATTTAATGAAAACATGGGCAAAGGAATACCATTTGCACGGTGCGGCGAATGTAATATTATTTATTCTATGGTGCATATTTGGCATTTCCTGTGTAGTGGGATTAATTTTATCCGTCTTGCTACGCAAGGGGTGGGTGGATATCTATATATTTGCGCTGTTTACCTTCGTTGCTTTTTTCAAGTTGTTTCTTGCTCGTTTCTTCGTTTGGTCAAAAAGATATAAGCTGTATTCGACTACATATGGAGTTTCCGAGTGGATACGTACTACAGAATTTTTGGATGATGAAATCATTCTTACAGACCATACATCTGTCAGTAAATTAAAATATAGCAATATTAAGACAATAAAAGAAAAAGGCAATGTTGTTATGATATTTATGAATAATAATATGGCTTTAAGGTTGTATAAAGATGCTTTTGTAGAAGGCTCTTGGGAAGAATGTAAGGAAAAAATTAATGCTATGCTCAAATAAGATGAACCCCGACAGCTTTTAATCTGTCGGGGATAATTATTTGTTTACTGCGGAATATTTTTTCTATCCGTAGGGGCTCATTCTTGTGAGAAGAAAACTTTTCATGATTTCCCCGCTAATTTTGCACGCCGTTCGGGCAGTTCTTTGTTTATTTGTGGAAAGTGAAAAGTTATGTTGAATTTCCGCCCGAGGCGGAAATCAGGCTGCTGACAAACCCTCAATTAAAAATAGCATATAGCAAAATGCACAAAAAAGTAGTAAGCTATGTCCGCACTTGTGAAGCAGGGGTGAAGGGGGCGTCAGCCCCCTTCA
>JAZSMP010000318.1:0-3827 GCA_045535915.1 Eubacteriales bacterium
GTCGAAGCAATCCTTCGAGATCATGGAACCGAGATTGTAGCTCATATCCTCGGCAAAGCTCATGAAATCAAAGCGGAAGCGCGGGAAAACGTAGTGAAAGAGCTCGATAAGCCAATCCGAATAGGTCTCGCACATCTCGAGATAGAGCTCGGGATAATCGTAAAAGCTGTAAAGGTGGTTTTCGATTCCGAAAAGAGTGCGCGGATACCAGAAAAAGCCCTCGACCGTGAAGAAGTTGAGCGTGTCGCCGCGTTCGCGCGAAGCATGGAGAGCCTCGAAATGTTTATCGGAAATTACGGTTTCGACGGGAGGGAAGAGAGTCTTCTTGATCTCCTTCCAGTCTTTCTCATCCTCCATGATCCCGATCCCCTCGCCGGGATTTTTCGGAGTCTGCGCGGTGCGATATCTGCCGTGTGTCTGCAGGCATTTGTCGAGACCGAAAAAGTCTTGGATCTGCTCTACTGTGCGCAAGTCGGGCGGCAGGCCTTCGCTGTGCCAGCGTTCAACCGTGAGCTTCCACCAGGGAGCCCATTCGATCGCGGGGCATCTGTCCACCGATTCTCCCGCGAGATATCTTCTGAAACGTTCGGAAGCTGTCATAATTGACTTCTCCTTGATTAAAATTTTTCGATACTGAATCTTTCACCGCACACTGCGGGGAATTCTTTCTTTCCCCAAGGCTTGTGCCAGCAAAGAGTTCCGCGTAAACGGCTGTCGGGATCATAAACTCCGTATTCAAGCTGAGATATTTCCGGCTTCAGCCCGGTACCGCATTCAAAATTCAGACTTTGAATAATGACGTTGCAGGGGCCCTTGCCGTGTCCGAAGAGCATATCGGGCGCAGTGGTGATGATGCGTCGGTTATGTTGAGCTACTATATGAGTGATTACCGAAAGATGGGAGGAATCATGGAAAGCTATCCCGTTTTCACAGTTATGAACGTAAAGATAATCGGCAACCACGTGTTCGCCGAGGACAAAGCCGTACTTGAAGCCTTGAACGGCAACGTTGCGGAGGACGTTATTATCGTTCTGATCCCCCGACGTCATAAGTCCGACGGTATGGCAGGGATTTTCCTGCAATTCCTTTTCAAGCAATGTGTCTCCCACGGTTTCATTGAGGCAGAATTGACAATCGCTGATCCACACGCGGGAAATATTCTGCAGGTTTGCGGCGCTTTGCGTGGGATACATTTTGTCCTTGTTCAAATGAACGCGGAGCTCGAGATTTGCCATCGAAAACTGCGAGGTACTGAAATGTCCCTTGCAGCTGTCACCCTCGGGGGCGGATATTATCGACCACGGGCGTTCCGTGGGATCGTGTATCTCGGGTGCCTCCCAATCCGAAAACAGTCGGGTGTTGTTGACAGATTGACTTCCGAATGTCGTAGGAGTGAAATTTTGCTCTGTTGCGCTGAGCGGACGCACCTGATAAGAGTACAGCATCTTGCAGGGCGTTTCTCCCTCAAGAAAAATATTAGCGTCGTTTTCGGGAGGAATCACAAGCTGTGCGCGGACTTTACGCCCATTATATTCCTCAATACCGGGAGAAGCTAAACGGTAACCTCCCTTGGTGTAAGGAAAGAGAATGCGTCCGCCGCCTCTCTGTGATGCATAGTTGATAGCCGATTGGATCGCGGCTGTATCGTCGGTGATGCCATCGCCTTTTGCACCGAAATCCATTACGTTTATTCCGAAATTACTCATTGCAGCGCCCTTTCATAGTTTAAGTACTTCTATTTTATCATAAAAGAGAAGGGGAGTCAAGCAAAATTTGAATTATCAGTGCTATTTTCTCCTTTGATGAATATCCAATAAGAAAAAGAACTGATATCAGTGCTTTTTCTTATTTATCATACGTGATCCGGATACCGTTCCGCTGTGATCATGCCGTCCTTGACGTGCAGCTTGCAGACTCTTGCGGTTCGAGCTTCTGCAAATTCATCGCGTGCCTCGCCGCCGAGGTCGCGTCCGTGGTAGATCGCGTAGTACTGTCCTTTGTATTTGATCACGCTATGGTGTCCCGCGCCCTCTTCAAAATCGTTCCTGATCATTACCGGGTCGAACGCACCGTTATTTGTATGCTTGACAAACTCTACCTTGGTCAGATCGTTTTCATTCGAGTGTGCGGCAGCGTAGCCGATATGGTAGGAGTCGTTGTCGTAGCAGCCGCCGCTGTACATAAGGTACTGCCAATCTCCCTCGCGGAACCAGAAAGCCCCCTCGATAGTGTGCCAATCTCTGCCGTCGCCGAAGCGGTTGCGCTTGAAGATCTCCTCCTCCATCGTCGGCACAATGACTTCTTTTGGCTGATTTGCGGGCGTCATAGGATCGATCAGTTTGTCTACGTAAATACGCGTGCCAATGCGGTCGCAGTCGGTGTTATCTTCAGCATACCACAGAAACAGTCCTTCTTCGGTCTCTACCACGTGGGAGTCGATGGAGAAGCGTTTATAAAAGCACTTTTCATTTTTGAAAGGGCCAAGGGGAGAATCCGCCACCGCCGCGTGCATATATTGAAATTCGTCATCAGTCGAGGAGGAGACGTAGATGTAATAACGACCGCCGGTCTTGGTGACTGACGGAGCCCAATACTCGTACCGACCGTCAAACGAGGCGACGATTCCTTCGTAATGCCAGACGCCAAAGAGATCGTCTGTCGAATATGCTTCAACGCCGTGCGGAGCTGTTACGTAGAGATACAGCTTTCCGTTGTCTTCAAAAATATAGGGATCGGGCTGATGCTTGCCCGCAATATCAAATTTCAGTTTCATAATATGTTCCTCCGATGTGGCGTGTTATCGGGTTTATTATAGCACATTTGGGGGCGGAGTGCAAGAGTTTTTGCACCACATCCCCGGAATTTCGCGCGATGCGCGAATATTCGCACGCCCAGCCGCTGGTGAGCGAGCTCCCCGACGGCTTTGGCGGCGAATGCGGACCGGATTCGGCTACATTGCGATTCCCGATGTAATCAAATGAAAAAGTGAAGAGAAGTGTGCCCGATATTATATGATACGCCGAGCGCGGTCCGTTTCGTGGTGGCGCCTCCAAAAAGAAAAGCACTGCGTAGGGCGTGCAAAATTAGCGGTAAAATGGTAGCAACCGAATAAGCAGCTCTTATGGCAAAACACCACGGAAGAAAATCCGTGGTGTTTTGCTTTAATAAGCCGTACTGTGAAACTCAAGGCTCAACAATTGCCACGCAGAAATCAAAGATAACGCCCGACAAGAAAAAGTTTTTTATTTTCGAAAAACGACTGGACTTTCTCTCTCTGCTGTGGTATTGTTGTATGCTAACAGGAGGTATGTTCTATGAAAAGTATGATAAAAGAGCTATTGTGCGGAAACATTATGCCACCCGAGGACAGTAGAAAGAATACACTCGAGATGAAGCAACTGTTGGAATACATTAGCCGGCATAATGATGACCTACTCAAAACTATGACGGATGAGCAAAAGAAAATCTTCGAGAAGTTCCAGGATTGCTGGAGTGAATACGCAAGTCTCTCTGACGAGGCATTATTCGAATATGCCTTCAAGCTTGGGGCGCGGTTGGCACTGGAGATACAATCTGAACACGATGAATGAAAATGTATTGCTGCAAAACACCACGAAAACTGAAGGGTTTTCGCTCAAAGGGACAAAAATTGACCAATGGGTGAAAGCCGGTACGGGACAAGAGATAATCCGATCATCGAAAAGATGGTCGGATTTTTCTTTATATACAGATGAAAACAGCTCCGAGGTCACAACGATCTCCGAGCTGTTTGGCTTTTATGAGTTCATATTTGGGGTAATACCTATGCTTTCGAGCAGCTCGGCAAG
>JAZSMP010000265.1:0-6847 GCA_045535915.1 Eubacteriales bacterium
CAGAGGTCGGAATACTCTTTGCGCTTCGAACCGACTGCGTCCCGCAGGCGGTTTGGAAGGAGTAAATCCACCCTTCGCGGGTGGATTTCGCTCCTTCATTTTATTATAACGGAAATTTTATGCGCCTTTAATAGGGACCCACCCCCTCGCTCCCCCTCCCCTGAACGGGGCGGGGGATGCCTCGCGAGCGCCAACTTCAATGTTCAGCTACAGAGATTTTGTCGATATCCTATAATTTTGAATTGCAAATAGGGACCCATCCCCCACCCCCTTCCCGTTAACCGGGAAGGGGAGCTTAAGAGCACGAACTTCATTATTAAGCATTCTAAATTTTGTAATAGAGTTTGCCAAGTCATTCAATACCGCGTCGCCGCTTCGCTACCCGTAAACCGGTGGAGAAAGAATGTGCGATCTGCATAGTTCTGTTTTCTGAACATCGGTAAATGTCGAAAAACGACTGCAAGAGGCAATATTTATCGAGTTATTACGATACTTAGAAGATTGTTCATCGAGTAACGAACTCTATCCATCCTCGAAGAGGGGGGATTTATTTTTCGGGGAGCTTTTTGTATTTATCCATTGGTATTTCCCAAACGTCCAATATGGGAGTTTTCTTTGCGGTCAGAACTTTCCACTCTCCTTCCTCGGTTTTTACAATATACCAAGTCTCATCATTGCAGCAGTAATTCCATCCCCAATCTTTCAGGTCGATCCTGACTTGAAATACCATGCATTCTTCGTAAACTTCCCCGAAAGAATTGCAAAATTCGAGGCTTTCCTTGCATATTTCGTCGGTCGTATAGGTTATGGAGTGAATTGTAGTTGGAATCACCTGTGGGTTGTAGTATGGTGGGTTGTTTTTAAAGCTTTCTTTGATTGCTTCGGCTGCCTCCTTGCGTTCCTCTATTGAGTACATATCCGACTCTCTGTACCAGATCTTGGTTATATTTATAAGACCGGCAATATAAACCGCAATGCAAAAAATACTCAAAGTCGCCGTAATGATGAAGATATTCTTTTTGATTCTTTTGTTTTTTTCTTTTTTCTCTCGCCTTTGGACTATACTTTCTTTTTCTTTTTTGAGCAATTCTTCATTCATTTCGGAACACATTTGCTCAAAGATCGTGTGGCATTCGGGGCAGGAAGCAATATGTTTCCTTACAGTTTCGGCGCTTGCCTCACTACAGGCTCCGTCCACATACAGCGGGAGCAGATCGCGTATGATGTCACATTGTTTACTCATTTTTCTCATTCATCCTTTCTTGAATTTTCAGCTTGGCGCGATGATAAGTAACTCTTGCCCAACTTTCGGATTTGCCAAAGATCTCGGCGATCTGAGCATATGAAAGCTCGCCGAATACCCGAAGCCCGAATACCTCTTTGTAAGGCTCGTCGAGGCGGTGCAGAACGAGGTGTATGCGGAAAGCCATATCCGAATCTGCCGCCATTTTCTCAACGTTTTCGTCGGATGCGAGATGACCGATCTCGTCAAGACCGACTGTGTTGCGCTTTTTGCGAAGCTCGTCGTAATAAAGATTCTTTGCGATCGAGCAAAGCCACGTCACTTCCTCCGAAAGTCCTGTGAATTGCGCTTTCGCGGTAACGGCTTTGTAGAAGGTATTCTGCGTTATTTCCTCTGCCAACTCCCGGTTTCGCGCGAGCGAAAGTATATACGAATATACCTGCATATAGTAGGCGGTATAAAGCTTTTCGTAATCCATACCTATCATCACCTCCTTTGCTTTCATAGATTAGACGGAGAATCTCCGATTTCGTTACAAAGATTATAGCATATTTTTAAAAAAAATGTGTGAACATAGGAGTGAAGGAGCAAAAATCTCCCGCGAGGGGAGATTTTACTCCTTCCAAGCGGGCACCGAGGACGCCGCCCGCTTGAAGCGCAGGGGAGAGTTTCGCCCTCTGCGGAGGGCGACAAGGGCTTTGCCCTTGACCCACGAACTTTTGAAAAAGTTCGATCAAAACTTTCAGCTTTTGTGATCCTGTCACGGAAAACTTTTCTCAAACGTGTTATAATATAAATGTAATAAACGAAAGCGAGATTTTGAAATGGAACACATTCACGATATGATAGTTATAGGCGGCGGGCCTGCGGGCTACACGGCGGCGCTTTACGCGGCGCGTGCGGGGCTTGACGTTGCAGTAATAGAAAGAATGTCGGCGGGCGGTCAGATGGCTGTCACCGATACGATAGACAATTATTCCGGCTTCGATTCGGGTATCCCCGGCTGGGAGCTCGGTATGAAGATGCAGGCGGGCGCGGAGCGTTTCGGTGCCGTCACGAAATACGGCGAGGTCATTTCCGTAGAGCTTGATGGCAAGGTCAAGAAGGTCAAAACTTCCTCGGGCGAGTTTCAGGCACGAACGGTCGTTATCGCGACGGGTGCGGGACCGCGCGAGCTCGGTGTTGAGAGGGAAGCGGAATACGTCGGCCGCGGCGTCCACTACTGCGCCCACTGCGATGGCAGATTTTACAAGAACAAGGTAGTTGCAGTTGTCGGCGGAGGTAATTCCGCACTCGAGGACGCTCTCTATCTCGCCCGACTTGCGAAAAAGGTCTACCTTATCCACCGCCGCGACTCCTTCCGTGCGTCGAAGATATACGTCGATGCCCTCGGCAAGTCCACAAATATCGAGTTCCTCGCGAACAGTTCGATATCGGAGCTCATAACGGACGAGAGAGTGACGGGAATCCGTCTTGCGGACGGACGTGAGCTTGAAGTAAACGGTCTCTTCGTCAGCATCGGACGAAAGCCGGCTTCCGGGCTCTTCCGCGGTCAGCTCGAGCTCGACGAGAGCGGTTATATCGTCGCGGACGAGTCGACGAGAACGAATATCGCGGGCGTTTACGCTGTTGGAGACGTCAGAACGAAGCCTCTGCGCCAGGTCGTGACGGCTGTCGGCGACGGCGCGGTTGCTGTACACTTTGCGGAAGAGTATCTTGCGGAATGTGATTAAATCACAGAAAAACGCAAAAAAATATGTTATAATACAGTCACAACAAAACAAAACACCTATTTGGAGGATTTAATAATGAAAAACAACGTAAAGTTTTATATCTGTGAGCATTGCGGCAACGTAATCGAAAAGGTTGAGGACCACGGCGTACCCGTGATGTGCTGCGGCAAGAAGATGGCTGAGCTCGTACCCGGCACGGTCGAGGCAAGCCACGAAAAGCATATTCCCGTCGCAGTCGTTGAGGGCAACCTCGTTAAGGTATCGGTTGGCTCGGTCGAGCATCCTATGGCAGAGGAGCACAGCATCCTCTGGGTAGCACTCGAGAGTGACCGCGGACTCTACCGCAAGCATCTTGAGGTCGGTAAGGCACCCGAAGCAGTCTTCGCACTCGCCGACGAAAAGCCCGTCGCAGTCTACGCTTACTGCAATCTGCACGGACTTTGGAAAGTCGAGCTTTGATGAATATTTTTAGTGGATTTCCGAGCTGAAAGGCTCGGAAAATTTTTTATTGACATATGACGGATTTTTTGTTATAATGAACAAAAAAGAATCTTTCTGTTTGTTTAAATTGCAGAAAATAAAAAAGTTTCAAAAAAAGTGTAACCTCGAAGGCTGATATTATCTCTTGTTTAGTGAAAGGACAAATCGAAAGGAGTGCTCAGATGAAGGATGATAAAATAATCGAATTGTTCTATGCGCGAGATGAGAATGCCATTGCAGAGACACAGAAGAAGTACGGCGCGCTTTGTCTTTGCATTGCCTCGGAAATTCTTGCTCTGCGCGAGGATGCGGAGGAGTGCGTCAGTGACGTCATGCTTGCACTCTGGAATGCAATTCCGCCCGAAAAGCCCGAGGAGCTACGAGCCTACGTATGCAAGGCGGTACGAAACCGCGCCCGCGAGATCTCGCGCTATGAAAACGCTTGGAAGCGCGGCGGTAGGATCACGGTGGTCGGAGAGGAGTTTCTTTCTCTCGTCGAAGACGGAACCGATCTTGCATCGGATTTTGAGGCTCGCCGTGCGGGCGAGATAATAAGCCGGGTGCTTGAAAGGATTGGAAGAATAAACAAGGATATATTTATTTTTCGCTATTGGATGGGACTGAGTCTTGCGCAGATATCGGCGCAGACAGGCTTTGGAGAGAGCAAGATAAAGGTCTCGCTTCACAGAACGCGGAAGAAGATCGCCGCCGAGCTCAAAAGGGAGGGGATTACAGTATGAAACAAAATCTGAATGAAAAAAAGCGACTGCTCGATGCGCTTGACTATATTGACGACGCGATCATCTCGGATACTATGTCGAGGGTCAGAACGGACGCACTGATCGGCGAAAAGTCAACACCTGCCAAAAAGCCGATAAAATGGGTAAGTCAGATCGCGCTGATCGCCGCCTGTGCACTGCTTCTCGGAGCGGTGATACCTGTTTTAAGCTTTGTTTTGAAGAATACGAGTTTTGGCGGTTTTTTCGGCGTGAGTCATCAACCGGAATCAACCGTAACAGAGTCGGAAATTACAGACGCGCCTGAGGCTGCGACACATCGCTTTGATCAGATCGCATATCTCTCAAACGGATTGAAGCTTGAGCTGTCTCGTGACGGCGAGTACTATATTGTGGATAGCGGCAGAGAATGCATCGATCCCGTTATAGTTATTCCCGATATTTACAACGGCTTGCCGATCTCAATGATCGCTGAAGGGGCATTCGTAGGCAATGAAACGATCAAATCGCTGACGATATCAGAAAATGTGATCTGGATCGACCAGCTTGTCTTTTCAGGATGTACCGCTCTTGAGTTTAATGAGTACGGAAATGCGAAGTATCTCGGAAGTGCGGATAATCCGTATGCTTTTCTGATCTCGAGCGCAGGCGAGGACATTGAATCGGTAGAGATCCATGAATCAACGCAAGCTATCGCGGGCAGAGCTTTTTTGAACAATACGAGGCTTACGTCGGTGAAAATCCCCGGCAGCGTTATTGCAATATCGAAATTGGCATTCGGTCGATGCACCGCGCTTTCGGAGCTTGATCTCGGAGAGGGGATAAAGTATATCGGAGAACAGCCTTTTATCGGTTGCAGTGCGCTTACGGAGATAGTGTTGCCTGCAAGCACCGTAAGCCTTGACTATTATGCTTTTTCGGGTTGTTCTTCGGTTACGAGGCTGGAACTGAACGAAGGACTTGAATCTATCGAAAGCCATTCCTTTCAAGGTTTGGCTATTGAGAGCGTTGTAATTCCCGACAGCGTGACGGATATGAGCGGCGCTTTTTACGAATGCGAGTCATTGAAAAAGGTCGTTATCGGTAAAGGGGTCAGTGCCATCGGAACATCGACTTTTGGCTTTTGCAAGTCACTTACAGACATCGAATTCGGAGAATCGGTGAAGAGAATTGAATGGCTGGCGTTTGAAGAATGCCCGTCCCTTGAGAAGGTCACTTTGCCTGAGGGGCTTGAATACCTTGATCCCAATGCTTTCGCGAGATGCGATAATCTACGCTATAATACTTACAAAGGGGCTCGATATCTTGGAAGCGCGGCGAATGATTATGAGTATCTCGTGGGCTTTGAATCAAACGATATTTCGAGTCTTGAGTTCCATCCTGATATGCGCCGACTGATGACGAAAGGTCTTTCGTCGCTTGCAAATCTCAGTGAGATCTCGATCAAAGACGGAAGGTATCTTTACGTTGAGGGAAATTGCCTTATAGACAGGGAAAGCGGTACTCTGATAGCGGGAATGAATAAGAGCCTTATTCCGTACGACGGTAGTGTGAAAGCAATTGGAGATTATGCGTTTTACGGATGCAAAGAATGGTCTGTAACATATCTTCCCGAAAAGATCGAGAGTATAGGTGAGTATGCATTTTACGAATGTGACGGTATTCGTGAGATGACTTTCCCCAAATCGCTTGTCAGTATAGGAGATTTTGCGTTTGAGCATTGTGACAGTATCAGTATAGTACGGCTTCCGTCATCGTTAAAGAAAATCGGAGGAGCTGCCTTTAGGTCCTGTTCTCACCTGAAGAAAGTGGTTATTCCTGATAGTGTAACAGAGCTCGGACGAGAGGCATTCCGATTTTGCTATAGACTTGATTCCGTTAAGATAGGCGAAGGGATCACCGAGCTACCCGTATGGGCATTTCAGAATTGCGGCCGTTTAAAGGAAGTTGTTCTTTCGAGTGGCTTGAAGGTTATAGGCGATCGTGCTTTTGCTGTCTGTGATGAGCTTTCCTCAATCACTTTTCCCGAAGGCTTGCTCTATATTAATGAAAAAGCGTTTCAAGGTTGCGAGTCTTTGACTGAAATATATCTGCCTGACAGCCTGATCGGTGTCGGTTATCAGGCTTTCGAGGATTGCTCGCTGACGAACGTTCGGGTTGGAGAAGGTCTGCTTGAGTTTGGCGAAGACGTTTTCGGGAAAAGCGCAAGCGATGTGACCGTCGAATACAGCGGAACAGCAGAAATGTGGAAAAAGATAGATAATTACAACAAAATCAACAAATCACTTGAATCGGTAACTATCAAGTGCTCCGACGGAGAGCTGACGGTTACCATGGATTATTGAACTCAAATATATATTAAGAAAAAACAAAATCCCAGGCTGCTGACAAACCTCTACTCTAAAAAACGATATGTCAAAGTGCACAAAAAACAGTCAAACAGCTGTGTTCGCACTTGCTTGGCGGAGTGCAGGGGCGAAGCCCATATTACGCACTTGCCCGTCGGGTCTGACGGTTTTCCAAAGGAACACGATGGTGCTCAGCCGTCGAGGCAGAACCGACTGTTGAGCTCCGCACCTCGATGTCACCCTGAGGGCGCGACAGCAGACCGCCATGCCGCCGAAGAATCTCGTGCCGCCTCCCATTTACAAGAG
>JAZSMP010000211.1:0-6899 GCA_045535915.1 Eubacteriales bacterium
TGCTTTGCAACGCACCTATAGTTTGCCGAAGGCAAACAGTGGATCATCGTGACGACCGAGTTGTTCCTCGGGCGTCGCGGTGCTGGCTAGGTGGTCTGAAGGGCACCGACCCAACTAAATATATATGAATATGAAAAATCACTGTGTACAATCAAAATTACACAGTGACTTTTTACATTATTTTGCCTTTTATAAGTACAAACAACTACGTTTGACTATAATTTTACTATTATGCACATCAAACCACTCCGTACAGGCACCGCGCCGCGCTTGTAAATGGGCGCGGCACGAGATCCTTCGTCGCCAAGCGGCCTGCGGGCGCTCCTCAGGATGACATCGTTGAGCGGGGCTCAACAGTCGGTTCTGCCTCGACGGCTGAACACCGTCGTTTTCCTTTGGAAAACCGTCAGACCCGACGGGCAAGTGCGTAATATGGGCTTCGCCCCTGCACTCCGCTTTGCAAGTGCGAACACAGCTGTTTGACTGTTTTTTGTGCACTTTGACATATCGTTTTTTAGAGTAGAGGTTTGTCAGCAGCCTGATAAATTGATATCTCTGTTGTTTGCGCTTGCGGCAGAAAGAGGCAATCAACCGTCTATCCCGCTTTTTCCGACATTATCTACAAAAAACAAGCAATAAAAGTAATAAAATCGTCAAAAAATGCACTTGAAGCGAGAGAGGAAAAGTGATAAAATATTGTGGTTTAATAAATAGAGGGATAGGTAAAATAATGGATTCTCTGATTTTCGCGCTGAGTGCGGTCGCACCGATCGTGCTGACGGTCGTTGTAGGTTACTTTTTCAAAAAGATCGGTATGATGGACGATAGCTTTGCAAAGAAGGCGAACAAGCTCGTTTTCCGCGCATTCATGCCCGTTATGCTCTTTGTCAATATTTATAAGATGTCGATTTCCGATATTGACCTCGGATTTATCGGCTATTGCCTTATTGCGCTTTTCGTGGTTTTCGGACTTGCCGTTCCCGCTTCCATGATGATCGCGGGCAAGAAGGACCGTGTCGGCGTTCTCGTTCAGGCGATCTTCAGATCGGGTTACTCACTTATCGGTATTCCGCTTGCGGGCTCGCTCTACGGCGATGAGGGCATGATGGCGGCAACCATCCTTTCCGCCGCGCTTATCCCCTGCTTCAACGTTCTTGCCGTAATCAGCCTTTCGGCACTCGGCAACGACAGCGGCGAGAAGATCTCGCCGAAGAAGATCATCCTTGATATCATCAAGAACCCCCTCATCATCGGTATATTTGCGGCTCTCGTATGCGTCGCAGTACGTACCTTCATCTTCGAGAAGGTCGGGATCGAGTTCAGACTCTCGGATATCGGACCTCTCTTCGTGGTCCTTCAGTACCTCGCCAACCTCGCGATCCCACTCGCGCTTCTCGTTCTCGGCGCGCAGTTTGAGTTCTCCGCAGTCGCGGCACTCAAAAAGGAGATCATCTTCGGCACGGTTACACGTACCGTCATCGTTCCCGCGCTCGTCCTCGTAGTAGCGTACGCCTTCTTCCGCGAGCGATTCACTCCCGCGCATTTTGCTACCCTTGTTGCCGCATTCGCAACACCCGTAGCAGTCCCCAGCGTACCCATGGTTCAGGAAATGGGCGGCGACGTCACCCTCGCAGGTCAGCTCGTCGTATGGTCCACCCTCGCTTCGGCACTCACCGTCTTCTTCGTAACGTTTTTGCTTCGTATGGGAGGAGCATTTTAAGGGAAAAGTGCAGAGTGCAGAATGCAGAATGCAGAGTTAATGGAATATTTCCTCGCAAGCTCGGAAATCGGAAATACAATAGTTTTATTTTGCTTTGATAAGCTGTCGCTTTGCGATAAACGATAGTTGTGCACAATTAATAAAAAGATACTCGGAAATCTTTGAAGTAATCTTCATTGATTCCCGAGTTATTTATTTAGTTAATAAATGTTACAGCTAATCGAAGTGTTATCAAAGCCGAATTAATTTATCCCACAAATGTTTTTCGAGCATTGCGAGAAAAATTTCATTAACTCTGCATTCTGCATTCTGCACTCTGCACTCCTCAGCTTACTCTTCATCCACAAGCAAAATTCTGCCTTTGACCGCTCCGGGTGTGAGGTAGAGCTCGAAGGCGTCCCATGCCTTTGAGAGCGGGTACTTTGCAAAGACGAGGCCTTCGTCGTATTTGAGTCTGCCGTCGGCGAAGCAGGATGCGGTGAGCTCCCATTCCTTGCCCGGGAAGGGCGCGGAATAGCTCATCCAGGAGCCGACAAGGCGGAATTCCTTGCGGTTGAGGTTTTCCCACATTTTGGGGGTGAAGGTCACGTCGGTGTGGGGCGTACCGATGAAGCAGACGTGAGCGCGGTTTGCCGCAAGCTCGAATGCCATCTTCATGGTCGCGGGACTGCCCGCCGTCTCGTAGACTGCGCCGAAGCCCCGGCCGCCCGTGTATGCCTTGACCTTTTCGGCGAAATCGGGATCGGTCGCATTGAAGCCCTCGTCCGCGCCGAGCTTCTTTGCAAGCTCGAGTCTTTCGTCGAGAACGTCGATGACGACTACCTTCTTCGCACCGAAGATCTTTGCCCACTGCGCGGTGAAGAGACCGATGGTTCCGCCGCCGCAGACGGCAACGTACTCGCCGCCCGCGCACTCGTTGAGGAGCACGCCGTGGAGTGCTACGGTCGAGGGCTCGAACATCGCGCCCTGCTCGAAGGAAACGCTCTTATCGAATTTTATCGCGTTCTGCGCGGGGATCGCTACGTACTGCGCAAAGCTTCCGTTCTCGCGCGAGCCGATGAAGGAATAGTGCTTGCAGAGGGAGTAGTTACCCTTCTGGCAATCGCGGCACTTTCCGCAGGGTTTGAGGGGCGCGCCCGATACGCGGTCGCCGATCTCAAATCCTTCTACACCCTCACCGATCTCTGCGATCTCGCCCGAGAACTCGTGGCCGAGGATGATGGGGAAGAAGTGCGCGCCTCCGTGGAGCACGCGGGGAATATCCGAGCCGCAGATGCCGCTGGCACGGACACGGACAAGCACCTCGCCCGCCCCCGGTGTGGGCTTGTCTGTTTCTTTATACTGAAGGTCTCTGTCGCCGCAAAGCACGGCTGCCATCATTTTTTCGCTCATTTTGGTTGTTACCTTTTCTTAATTTAGTTTATTCCTCACAAGCCGCTTTGCGCTGAAGGACAGCCTTGAAGATCGCGGGATCGAATTTTACCTCGCGGTTATAGGTGTAGAGACCGTTGACCTCCTGCTCGACGTCGGTGAGCTGAGTGTAGCAAAGACCGCCGATAGCGGGGTTGTCGAGAAGAGCGTCGGTCAGACCGCGGAAGCGTTCGATGAATTCCTCGCCCGTCTTCGGCGCGTTGCCGTAGCCCCAGCCCGCTCCCTCGGGAGCCCAGCGGATTCCGCCGTACTCGGAGACGAAGGTGGTGGTGTAGCCGAAGTGGTTTCTGGGCATACCCTGAAGAGTGCCGTTGACTCTCATATCCTCGTATCTCGCGCGGAAGGTCTCGGGGTTCTGATCGTAGTCGTGAACGTCCATGAAGTCGGAGACGTGGTGAACGTGCGTCCATCCCGAGGTGTCGATGTAGGCACGGGTCGGGTCAAAGGCACGGGTGACCGCACCGAGCGCGCGGACGAAATCGGGATCCTGATTCTTCTGTGTCTCGTTGAGGGGACACCAGCCGATGATCGCGGGATGGTTGAAATCGCGCTCGAGGCACTCGACCCACTCGGGGATGAAGTTTGCCCATGCGTCGGCGCGCGCGATGTCGAGACCCCAGTTGCCGTGCTCGCCCCAGACGATGTAGCCCTTCTTGTCGCAATGGTAGAGGAAGCGGGGCTCGAAGATCTTCTGATGCAGTCTTGCGCCGTCAAAGCCGCAAGCCATCGAGCGATCGATGTCGGCGATGAGCTCTTTTTCATCTGATGCGGTGTAGATGCCGTCGGGGTAGAAGCCCTGATCAAGGATGAGACGCTGGAAGACGCACTTGCCGTTGAGGTAGAGGAATCCGTCACGGACCTCGACAGATCTCATGCCGAAATAGGTGTAAACGGTATCGTCGCCGAGAGTGATCGACATGTCGTAAAGTCTGCCCTCACCGATCTCCCACAGATGAAGCTCGGAGAGACCCACGGTGACGTAAGCCATACCGTTCGAAACTACGGCTTCAGCCATGCCGGTGGGTACCTGTTCGTAGCCGGTCTTGACAACGACATTCTTGCCCTCTGCATTCGCCGCACTGATGGCAAGGGTGACGGTTCCGGCGTGGATGTCGGTGTAGACCTTGAAGTTCTTTATGTAGGATGCGGGAACTCGCTCGAGCCAGACGGTCTGCCAGATACCGGTGGTTCTGGTGTAAGAACAGCCGTGGGAAGCCCAGAGAGTGCTCTGCTTACCGCCGGGCTGATTTCCCGAGCGGATGACGTCATCGGCGCAGACGGTGATGATATTCTCGCCCTCAACGAGCGCGTCGGTGATATCGGCGTTGACGGGAACGTAACCGCCGACGTGGTTGCAAACGTTCTTGCCGTTGACCCAGACCTCGGTTTTGTAGTCACAGGCGCCGATATGGAGCAGGATTCTGTCCGAGCCGTTATTCCAGCCCTCGGGGAGGGTGACGGCGCGGCGGTACCATACGCACTCGCAGAAATCGGTGTTGCCGAGACCCGAAAGCACGCTCTCACGGCAGAAGGGGACGGTGATCTTCCCGTCAAGTGCGGCATCGGCGTGATAAAGCTTACGCGCTCTGCCCGAGCGGCTGTAGTCTTCGTGGAATTCCCATTCGCCGTTGAGGTTTATCCAATCGGGACGGAAAAAATCAGGACGCGGATGTTCGGGACGCGGAATGTTCATCATTGTTTTTTCCTCGCTTTTCTTTATAAATGAAGGATTTTTTATCCACTATATATAATACCAAATTTTTGGGCGTTTGTAAAGAGGTTTTTGATTTTAGAGTAAAATATTTTTGATATCTCCCCCTCAGTCTCGCATACGCTCGACAGCTCCCTCTGAGGAGGGATGTGACGTAGGGAGAGAAAATATGTATTTTCCAACAAATACTTTGAAAATCGTTGACCTTCCCTGCCTGTTTGTGCTATAATATATACGACATATGACGTATTCCATCAAAAAGGAGCAAAAAATGAAACTCGTACTTCTTACAGCCCTCGGTGTCGGCGGAGCGACTCTGCTCGGCGCGATCCTTGGCTTTATATTCAAAAGAATTTCGCATAAGATGGGCGACATCATCCTCTCTTTCGCGGCAGGCATTATGCTTGCGGCGTCGGTGATCGGACTCATCCTTCCCTCGATCGAGTACGGAGGCGGCGGACGAGCACTTCCCATCGTGATCTTAGGCATTTTCCTTGGTGCGTTCACGGTAAACGCTTTGGACAGGCTTGTTCCTCACCTTCATAAGCTGAGCGGTGCCGAGCCCGAGGACCATCCCGAAGGAAACGCCAAGATCGACAAAATTTTGCTTTTCGTGCTTGCTATAGCTATTCATAATCTGCCCGAAGGAATTGCCGCGGGTGTCGGATTCGGTACGGGCGACGTTACCAATGGACTTCTTATCGCCGCGGGCATCGCGCTCCAGAATATTCCCGAAGGAATGGTCATAATCACCCCGATGCTTTCCGCGGGTATCACCCCGAAGCGCACCTTCCTTATCGCAGCCGCTACGGGCGCGGTTGAGGTGATCGGTACGCTCGTCGGATTTTTGGCAGTCAGCCTATCGCAGGCGATCCTCCCGTTTGCGCTTGCATTTGCGGGCGGAACGATGCTCTACGTAATCAGCGACGAGATGATCCTCGAAACTCACGCCCACGGCAGCGAACGCGGTGCAACCTACGCACTTCTCGTAGGATTTTGTGTGATGCTGGTGATGGACGTGTTGATGTGAGGGCAGAGTGCAGAATGCAGAGTGCAGAGTTATGGTAAATTTCCTCGCGTTGCTCGGAAATTATTCATTATGATAATTTTGTTCCACCTCAATATCCCATTGCATTATGCTAACCTATAATTTAGCAAAAAATAAAAATAAGAATAAGTAAAAAAACAAAAAATCGAGATGTTTTGAAGTTGGACCTTCATTACATCTCGATTTTTTTATTTAGTTTTGCTTGGTTTTAGTTTTTTGATTTTTTATTTAGTTATTACTGAGTTTGGCGTAACAACGGGATATCAAGACAGCGCAAAATTATTGAGGTATACTTTTCGAGCATTGCGAGGAAAGTTTCCATACCTCTGCCCTCTGCCCTTTGCCCTTAATTGTCACTCTTTCTTATCTTCCGCTTCGTCATTTTTATCGTCCTCAAAAATTCTCTCAAGGAGCTCGCGCTGGCGGCGTGCTTCTTCCTCAGCCTCGCGTTTTTCCTGTTCGCGGCGGCGGGCGTTGGCTTCCTCGCTCTTGCGTTTCTTTTCGGCGGCGATCTCTTCGAGTGCTTCGACCGAAGGCTCTTCAGCCTCCATTGCGCACTTGAACTGGTCGCCGTCCATGATCTCATGGGTGAAGAGATATTCCGCGACGAATTCGAGCTTCGATGCGTTCTCCGAGAGAAGCTTCTTTGCTACTTCGTAAGCCTCGGTGACGATCTTGTGGATCTCGGCGTCGATCTTTGCGGCTGTTGCGCCCGAGTAATCCTGACGGGAGGAGAAATCTCTGCCGAGGAATACGTCGCCGCCGCCCTGTCCGTAACGGATGGGACCGAGCTCATCAGACATACCGAGCTGAGTTACCATCTTGCGCGCGATACCCGTCGCGCGCTCGATGTCGTTCGAGGCACCGCCCGAGAAATCTCCGAAGGTGAGGACCTCTGCGGCACGGCCTGCGAGAAGAACGCTGATCTCTTCCTTGAGCTCCTCGCGGTATTCGCTCTGCTTATCCTCCTGCGGGACGTTTAAGGTGTA
>JAZSMP010000194.1:0-17068 GCA_045535915.1 Eubacteriales bacterium
GGGGTTAATGAAATCGACCGCACACTTTTGCCTTTTTGTCAAGTCTTTTTCTCAAATTTCTTTTATTTCTTTCATCTTTTTTTCGAAAAAACAACCGAGCTCTTTTTTGAACTCGGTTGTTTTCTTAAGTTAATGATATTGCGCCGAAGCGGTCTTTTTTATTAGCCAAGCTTAGCCTGGTTGATCTTAACGCCGGGGCCCATCGTGGATGCGATTACGCAGCTCTTGATGTACTGACCCTTGGCAGCAGCGGGCTTAGCCTTGATAACTGCGCCAACGAGAGCGTCGAAGTTCTCCTGGAGCTTCTCGGTGCCGAAGGAAACCTTGCCGAGAGGGCAGTGGATGATGTTGGTCTTGTCAAGACGGTACTCGATCTTACCTGCCTTTGCCTCGTTAACTGCACGGGCAACGTCGGGAGTAACGGTACCGTTCTTGGGGGAAGGCATAAGTCCCTTAGGACCGAGAACCTTACCGAGACGGCCGATAACGCCCATCATGTCGGGAGATGCGATTACTACGTCGAAGTCGAACCAGTTTTCCTTCTGGATCTTCTCAACAAACTCTGCGCCGCCAACGTAATCTGCGCCTGCTGCGGTAGCAGCCTCGATCTTAGCGGGATCCTTTACGAATACGAGAGTCTTAACAGTCTTACCGGTACCGTTAGGAAGAACTACGGCACCACGGACCTGCTGGTCTGCGTGACGGGAGTCAACGCCGAGACGGATGTGGATCTCAACGGTCTCGTCGAACTTAGCCTTTGCGGTCTGGCAAACGAGAGCCATAGCCTCAGAGGGATCGTAAGCCTTCGAACGGTCGATGAGCTTAGCACTATCAGTATACTTCTTACCCATTTTAGCCATTTTAACTTACCTCCTCTTAGTCTTCTACGGTGATACCCATGGAACGAGCGGTACCTGCGATCATGCTCATAGCGGTCTCGATGGTAGCAGCGTTGAGGTCGGGCATCTTGGTTTCTGCGATCTTTCTTACCTGCTCTTTGGTAAGCTTAGCAACCTTGTTCTTGTTGGGCTTATCCGAGCCCTTCTCAATGCCGCAAGCCTTGAGAATGAGAACGGGTGCGGGGGGAGTCTTGGTGATGAATGTGAAGGAACGGTCTGCGTATACAGTAATAACTACAGGGATGATGAGACCGATGTCATTCTTGGTTCTTTCGTTAAATTCCTTTGTGAAAACCGGAATTGCAACACCGTACTGACCGAGAGCGGGACCTACGGGGGGCTGAGGAGTTGCTTTACCGGCGGGCAGCTGAAGCTTAATGTAGCCCAATACTTTCTTTCCCATAAATAAATACCTCCATGTGGTTTTTGGCGGAAGAATTAGAAATTTTTCTTCCTCCCACTAAATTTATACCGGAATTACGTTTGCGGCGTCAAACTCTACCGGCATATCACGGCGTCCTCTCTTAACGAGAACGGTGATCTTCTTGGTGTCATCCGAAATAGACTGGACTGTTCCCTGATATCCATCGAACAGACCGCCTTTGATGACGACCTCGTCTCCAACGCCGACTGTGAGACGGGGAGCTTTCTTTTCTTCGATATTGAGGTCTTCTACCTCTTTATCAGTAAGCGGGGTGGGCTTGGAGCCGGGACCCACGAAGCCTGTAACACCTGTGATGTTACGAACAGCGTGCCAGGACTCGTCGTTCATGATCATTTTGACAAGAACGTAGCCGGGGAAGAGCTTGTACTCAACCTCAACCTCCTCGTCACCCTTCTTTTCCAGGACCTTTTCAACCGGGATCTTTGCTTCGAAGATCAAGTCTCCGAGACCGCGGTTTTCAACGATCTTCTGGATGTTTGCCATTACCTTGTTTTCATAACCGGAGTACGTATGCACCACATACCAACGTACGCCAACGTTCATTTCATTGATATCGCTCATTTTGACTTCTGCTTAAATCAGATGGCTGAGAGCCTCAATGCCGCTTAAGAAGATGAAGTCGAGTAATGCAATTACGATTACAAGTACGAGAATAACAACTATAACGGTGATAGTGTTCTTACGGACATCCTCCTTAGAGGACCATGTTACCTTATTAAGCTCACTCTTATAGTCACTGAAGAACTTCTTTACTCTCTCGCGGAACTTCGGAATTGCGAAGTAGCAGATAACGAAAGCGAGAGCAGCGAGAACGATGATGGAAGCCGAAACGATGATATCGACCCAGTTGATGCTGTGGTCATGCTCATCCTCGGTGGTTGTGTCATCATGATCGTGATCGTGATCGTGGTCTTCAGCCTCGGTCTCCTCAGCGGGAGCCTCGGTTTCGTCTGCGGGAGCCTCGGTAGCCTCGCCGGTAACCTCTTCGGTCACGTCAGCAGACTCGCCGGTAGCTTCATCAGCAAAGACGGTAGCGGTAAGGAGTGTGAGCATCAGGATTGCGGCAAGGATAACCGCAAGGATCTTTGATGTCTTCATAGCGACCCCCTTATTTGGTTTCTCTGTGAAGAGTGTGCTTACGGCAGAATTTGCAATACTTCTTCAGCTCAAGTCTGTCGGGCGTATTCTTCTTGTTCTTTTTTGTGTCGTAGTTTCTCTGCTTGCACTCGGTGCATGCAAGAGTAACCTTGACTCTGGAATCATTAGCCATATTGTCGGCACCTCCTGTGATAGTTTATTTGACCGCTTTTGGTGCAGTCGGTGTACCTCCCTCCGAAGGCTGTGGACGGGTTGTGGTGAGACCTTGTCCCCTTTTTGTGTAAAAAAGCACACGAAAAAAGAGCCTCTGCCAACAGAGGTAGAAATATTATACAACATAATGCGAAAAAAGTCAATAGTTTTTTTGAAATATTTTTTGATTTTCGGAATATTTTTTGCGCGGGTACATAATTCTTCCGAGCTGTGGAAAAATATTACGGGATGAACCCAAAAAACAACTTATATATAAGTAAAAGGAAGGATTTTTTGTAATGAAGGAAAATTCAAAAAGAATAATGACGGTCTCGGGAGCTATGATGACGGCTCTTGCGATCGCGCTCTCGTTGCTTGCTTTTGCAGCAGTAAACGTATCCGCCGCAACCGGCACCGGCATGCCCGCGATGAGCGACGTTATCCCCGGCGAGGACGGCACCTCCGCACTGACCCTGCCCGAGGGCGGAAACGTTGACTCGGAGGACGCGCTGACACCCGACGATATCACACGTACACCCACGGTGACCTCGACTCCCGATGCCGGCTCGACACCATCCGGCACGACCGCGGGTACTCCCGGCGCTGCGAGCGGTGACGGCACCGACACGGGTATGGCGGAAGAAGACGGCGGCAGTATCCTCGGCGCAGTTATAGCGGTCATTGTCGTCGTGGCGATCATACTCGTCGTTATTGCGCTGATACCGAGGAAGAAGAAATAAATGCAAAATGCAAAAGGCAAAATGCAAAATCAATTGTGAGTATCATTTTGCTTTTTGAATATTAAAAGGACTGATTCTCAACAGGTTTCAGTCCTTTTCTATACAAAGTCAATAAACAAAAAAATAAGTCAATTTTGCATTTTGCATTCTGCATTTTGCATTCATCTTGACAAACCGCCAAATTTAGGTTATAATATAGGCATAGACAGAAAACAAAACCCACCGGGCTTCGCCCTGTGGGGCGTTCTGCGTTGGAGTAGCGGGACGAAAAGGAGATAAAATGGCAGATATATTCGATCTTTTTGCAAAGATTTCAAAGGAGAGCACCGCAAAGGCTAAGGCACCGATCGAGTGGCTTGTTGTGGGACTCGGCAATCCCGGGCGAGATTACGTTACCACCCGCCACAACGCGGGATTTATGGCAATGGACGTTCTTGCGAGAAAGAAGGGAGTCGTTTGCGACCGCTCGCGCTTCAAGGCGCTGACGGCGGAGTGCGAGATCGCGGGCAAGGGTGTGCTTCTGATGCTTCCGCAGACGTATATGAATAATTCGGGCGAGGCTGTCCGCGAGGCGGTGCAGTTTTATAAGATCCCCCCTGAGCATATACTTGTAATATCAGACGACATCAACCTCGATATCGGCAGAATGCGTCTGCGCGACTCGGGAAGCGACGGCGGACAGAGAGGCTTGCGCAGTATCATCTATCTTATGGGGTTTGATAATTTCCCCCGCCTCCGCATCGGTGTCGGCAAGAAGCCTCACCCCGAGATGGAGCTTTCGGATTGGGTGCTTTCGCGCTTTACCGACGCAGAACTCAAGCAGCTCGAGAGCTTGATGGGTATCGCGGCTGAGTGCGTCGAGCTCTATATCGGCGGCAAGCATGACGAGGCTGTGCGTCTTTGCAACGCAAAACACAGCCAATTGTAAAACTGCGTTTTACAATTGAGAACGCGCGCTTATCGCCGTGAGCCAAAATCCACGATTTTGACTCACTCCCCACGGCGCGCGGACTCGCCCGGCTCGTCTGAGAGGTGTGTTTTCGGCAGGAAAGCCACCGAAAAAACGGATTTTATAAAAAACTGACTTTTACAATTAGCTATTTGGGAGAATAAATGGAAACCAAAGCAAACAAAAGCTCGGCTCTTGTGCTTTCGGCGATCAGGAGCGACGCCGAGTATAAACAGCTTACGGATGCGGTCAACCTGCAGAGAAGGTCTCGTCCAAAGCCCGTGGTGGTCTCTGGACTCTGCGAGGGTGCGGGAGACGCGCTCAGCGCCGCGCTCATAAAGGATATGCCGGGCGGATGCCCCGTCCTCGTTCTCTGTCCCGACGAAAAGACGGCGCGGAGAATGCGCGAGTGCCTGACTGCATTCGGTCTGCGGGCGGCGTTTTATCCCAACCGCGACCTTAACATGTATAATATTTCAGCCTCGCGCGAATTTGAGCAAGCGAGGCTCTCTCTGCTTGTCTCGTTGCGCCGCGGCGAGCTTGATGCGGTAGTCACCGCACCCGATGCGGCACTTTCCTACACGATCCCGCAGGGCGTGCTTGCAGAAAACTTAATAAAGATCGGTCTCGACAGCGAAATTTCGCCCGCCGAGCTCGTAAACCGCCTCGTTTCGGCGGGATATACCCGTTCGTCTCTTGCCGAGGGCGCGGGTCAGTTTGCACAGCGCGGAGGTATCGTTGATATCTGTTACTTCAATGCAGGCGCGACGAGTGCGCTGCGTATCGAATTTTTCGGCGACGAGATCGACCGCATGGGATACTACGACACCGCAACACAGCGTGTGACCGAGAACGTAAAGAGTGTTCTTATCCCGCCCGCGCGAGAGATCGTGGCGGATGAGGAAAAACTGCGCGCTATCAAGAAATCTATCGCGAATCTGCGTAAGAAGTCGAAGGACGCACATCTTTCAGAGTCGCTTGAGAGCGAGGCGTCTGCCATCGAGCTTGCCCTTTCGTCGGGCACCGAGGTCAGATTTCTCGACAAATATATTTCGCTGGTTTACCCCGAAAAAACCACTCTCCTCGACTATTTTTCGCCGATGTCGATCTGTATCATGCGCTCTGCGGCGTCTGCCGAGGAGGCTTTTAAGGGCGCGGTCTGGCACTCGGAGGAGCAGGTCAAGTCGATCGTCGAATCGGGTTCTCTTGAAGCAAAATACGCCGAGTTTTCGGCTCCGCTTGAGAAATGGAACGGATTTGTGGCGTCGCACACCACAATAATGATAGATTCGCTCGTGCAGGGCCTTTCCGGCAAGGCTCTCGGCGGTCTTTTCGGCTTCAGAACCAAGCATGCGCTTGCCACGTCGGACAATGACGAGCTTCTTCGTGAGGAGCTTGAAGGTCTTTCGAAGGGCGGCTACCGCATGATCCTTATGGCGGGAGACGAAAACCGCGCGAAGAATTACGCGGGTCTCCTTGACGAAAGCTGGGGCATCAAGGCGTACTACGTTGAGGAAAACGAAATTCCCGATCTTTCAAAGCTCCCCCGCGGCGAAGCCTTCGTTATCGCGGGCACGCCGACAGCTCCCTTCGAGCTTCCCTCACCGAGATGCGCGGTCATCTCACTTACGATGGCGGAAGGCTCCAGAATGGAGAAGAAAAAGCGTGCGGCAAGGTCGAAGCGTGACTCGAATGCACAGGCGATCCTCTCCTACGCAGACCTTTCCGAGGGCGACTACGTAGTACACGAGGCGCACGGTATCGGTCAGTATATGGGTCTGACCACTATGACTGTAGACGGTGTCACACGCGACTATATCACCATTCAATATGCGGGCAGCGACAAGCTCTTTATGCCCGTTGAAAAGCTCGACAAGGTCTCAAAATACATCGGCGCGCATTCGGATGACGGAACTCTCCGTCTCTCAAAATTCGGAAGTGCCGAGTGGGGCAAGACCAAGGCGCGCGCGAAATCGACTCTCCGCGATATCGCAAAGGAGCTGATCGCGCTCTATGCCGAGCGTCAGCGCCGGCCCGGCTTTGCATTCTTCCCCGACGACGATTTCCAACGCGATTTTGAGGCGGCTTTCGAGTTTGACGAGACCGACGCACAGCTCGATGCCGCCGAGGATATCAAGCAGGACATGCAAAAGGCTGTCCCGATGGACCGTCTGCTCTGCGGAGACGTAGGCTACGGCAAGACCGAGGTCGCCTTTCGTGCGATCTACAAGGCGATCCTCTCGGGCAAGCAGGTCGCGCTTCTCGTGCCGACGACGATCCTGGCACTCCAGCATTATCAGTCGGCGCAGAGCCGTATGCGCGCGTTCCCCGTAAATATCGAAATGCTCTCGCGCTTCCGAAAGCCGAAGGAGCAGAGAAAGATCATAGACGACATCGAAAAAGGCGACATCGACCTCATCATAGGAACTCACCGCCTGCTCTCGCAGGATATAAAATTCAAGGATCTCGGACTTTTGGTCGTTGACGAGGAGCAACGCTTCGGCGTCGCGCAGAAGGAAAAGATCAAGCAGAGGGTCGGAAACATCGACGTTCTTTCGCTCTCGGCAACCCCCATCCCGCGAACGCTCAATATGGCGATGTCGGGCATCCGCGATATCTCTCTCCTTGACGAGGCTCCGGGCGACCGCCAGCCGGTTCAGAGCTACGTCCTTGAGCATGACGATCTCATCATCAACGACGCCATCCGCCGCGAGCTTTCGCGCGGAGGTCAGGTCTTTTACCTTTATAATTTCGTTGAGACGATCAGCTACACCGCCGATAAGATCAGAAGCACCTTCCCCGAGGCAAATGTCGTTGTGGCGCACGGCAAGATGGATAAGGAACAGCTTGAGGACATCTGGCGCGATATGATCACGGGCGAGATCGACGTTCTTGTGTCGACCACCATTATCGAGACCGGCGTTGACGTGCCGAACGCAAACACTCTGATCGTCGAAAACGCGCACAGAATGGGACTTTCGCAGCTCCATCAGCTCCGCGGACGAGTCGGACGCTCGCCCAGACGCGCCTATGCGTATTTCACATTCCCGCGCGGGCGCGCGCTGACCGAAATTGCCGAAAAGAGGCTTGAGGCTGTCCGCGAATATACCGAATTCGGCGCGGGATTCCAGATAGCTCTGCGCGACCTTGAGATCCGCGGCGCGGGCAACGTCCTCGGCGCGGAACAGCACGGACACCTCGATGCCATCGGTTACGACCTTTATATCAAGTTGCTTAACGAAGCCGTGCTTGAAGAAAAGGGTGAGAAGGTCGAAGAGAAGGTCGATACAACAGTCAGCCTCAATATTAACGCTTATATCCCAGACAGCTACGTTTCAAACGCCGCGCAGAGAATGTCGCTTTACAAAAAGATTGCGCACGTGAGGGACGAGAGGGATACCGAGGATCTTTACGAGGAACTTTCCGACCGCTACGGCGAACCGCCCGAGCCCGTCCTTTTCTTGCTTGACGTCGCGCTTCTCCGCGCGCTTTCCGAAAAATGCAAGATACTGTCGCTGACGCAGGAAGGAAGACAGGTAAGCATCCGTCCCAAGGAATTCGACCTCGATATCTGGCAGGAAATTTCCGAGCTGCCGGGCGTAAAGCTTCGCGTCGTTATCGGGGATGAACCCTATCTTGTGCTGACGATGCGGCAAAATGACGATCCTCTTGCGATTCTTTGCGAAATATTCAAAAAATATCTCAAAATATCGGGAAATAAGGGATAGACAAATTCTTCAAAATAGTGTATAATATTTAGTAGTCACCTGTAAAACTGCGTTTTACAAGTGATACGCGCGCTTATCGCCGCAGAAAACCGTTGATTGATAAAAATATATACTATAAGGATTTAATAAAATGAAAAAAATAATTAGGATCGCCGCGCTCCTTCTTGCGGCAGTTATGATGACGCTTTCGCTTGCTTCCTGCGGCGGTATGGGCAATACCGTTATGGAGCTCGGCGGAACCGTGATAACAGAAAACATGATCGAATTCTGGCTCTCGCGCTATAAGGCGCAGTTCGTATATTACTACGGCGACCCCATCTGCCAGCAGTACGATCTCGACAACATCGAGCAGTTCTGGCATATCGAGGATGAGAGCGGATCGGGCAAGACCTATGACGAGATCATGTCTGAGTTTATCTATGAAAACGCGGAGACGTATCTTTGCGCGCTCTACCTCTTCGATCAGTACGGACTCTCTCTCCCGAAGGAGACCGAGGCTGAGATAGATGCCATTATCGACGATCTTTGCGAGAAGAATGCATCGGGTTCGAAGTCCGAGTTCAACGCAATGCTTGAATCCTACGGCATCAACCGCAAGCAGCTCCGCGAACTCTATCTCATTGACGAGAAGGTCGATTATCTCCAGGAATACCTCTTCGGCGCGGGCGGCACTCTCGGAGTTACCAAGGTTGATAAGGAAGAGTACTATCAGGCGAATTACGTACGCATGAGACAGATCTGCTTCTTCATTAACGAGCGTCCCGAGACGGATTCGGACGGAAATCTTGTTTATGACACCAAAGGTAACGTCAAGTATATCGATATGACCGCAGCCGAGACGCAGGATGCACGTGTGCGCGCATCCGAAGCACTGAAGAAGATCAATGCAGGAACTGCTTTCCCGAACGTTCACAACGAATTTGACGAGAACAAGCAGGACGACCAGTATTCAAGCATCTACATCAGCCGTGATTCGGCAATGGGAAGCGATCCCGCACTCGAAAAGATCTATACCGAGCTTGGGAATATGAAGGTCGGCGAGATCAGACTCATCGAGACAGAGAACAACCTCCATATCGTCGAAAAGCTCGAGCTTGTCGAGGGCGCATACGACGATTCCGCAAACGTTGATTTCTTCAGCTTCTACGATCCCGAGACCGACGGTCTTCTGACCTTTGAAGGATACCTCAGAGAACCTCTTTTCCTCGAATATATCTCCGAAAGCCTCGAAAAATTCTCCGCCGATATCAAGATCGATACAGACGCGCTTAATAAGAAGAAGCTCAGCAATGTAAAGGCGAACTTTAATTATTGATCGCGAAGCGCGAATGAAAATCTGCTGCGCAGAATGAAAATCGACTAAGTCGAATGAAAATCCGCCAAAGGCGGAATGATAATCGCGCTGCGCGCGAATGAGCATCGCCTACGGCGAATGATTGCGGAGGACTTTATGTCTGAGAATACTTTGAAAGAAAAATCCGAAGCTTTTGGTGACAGAGTAATAGCGTGTAGCGTTGTTTTAAAGACACGGAAAGCTCCTGTATCTGTTATTGAACAGTTTTTAAAAGCGGGTACTTCTGTCGGTGCCAATATTGCCGAGGCACAGTTTGCCCACGGCAAAAAGGATTTTGTTGCAAAGCTTGAGATTGCGCTCAAAGAGATAAACGAGACCGAGTATTGGCTTGGAAGATTACTCAATAGTGGCAGTATTACGGAACGCGAATTCAAATCTATGAGAAGCGATTGTATATCCATAAGAAAGCTCCTCGTTTCCTCGATCGTTACCGTTAAGAATAAACTTGATTCAGAAAAATCTAGGCAATGAGTACAAACTCATTTTCGCAAAGCGAAATTATCATTTCGCATCAGCGAACTATCATTTTGCGTTAGCAAATTATCATTTTCGCGAAGCGAAATTTTCATTTCCGCCCCTTCAGGGCGGAACAGTACACACTCAACCGATAAAACTGAATATCCCATACGGGGGTGCCGTGCGGCTGAGACGGTCGATCTGACCGAACCCTTTGAACCTGATACGGGTAATACCGGCGAAGGAAGTTTAAAATCTACCGATTATTATCGGGGGTGCCGCACATTCACTGCAGAGGATGTGCGGCGCTTTCTTTTTTGGGAAAATTGATCACTTTTTCAAGAAAGTCCGAGATTATCGGTGATTAATAAATCTCCGAAAGGAAAAAGAAAAAATGAAAACAAAAAACACAAGAAGAAACGTTCTCGCTCTTGTCGAGACGGCAATGATGGTCGCGCTTGCGGTCGGACTTGAGCTGCTTTCAAGCCTGATCCCCGGACCCTGGGCGTTCGGAGGCTCGATAAGTCTCGGGGCCATACCGATCTTTTATCTCTCCTACCGCCGCGGCTGGAAGTGGGGAGTTTCTGCCGGCTTTGTTTACGCCTGCGTGCAGATGATGCTCGGATTCTACGTACCGCCGGCGAACACTTTTATAGCCATTGTGCTCTGCGTATTGCTTGACTACGTACTTGCATTCTCCGCACTTGGATTTGCATCGGTCTTTGCCTCACCATTTGAGAAAAACTCAAAAAGTTCTGTACGTATTGCCGGATATGTCGTAGGTGCAGTCGGCGCATCTTTCCTGCGTTTTATTTGCAGTTTTCTCTCAGGCATCATCCTTTGGGACAGCTATGCAGCGGAATATAATCTGCATCCGTGGATCTATTCGCTTGCCTATAACGGAAGCTACATGCTCGGAAACGCCGCCATCGCCGCGGTAGCGCTGACATGGCTCTGTCTTGCGATCGACCCGAAAACGCTTAAACCGATGAAATAAGCAGGTTTTGCCGCCCCGCAGTTTTCTGCGGGGCGTATTTTTTGAAAACCTCTTGACAATATATCAAAATTATGATAAAATATGTGTATAATGATATTGGAGGTGAGTGTATGGCAACTATAAGACCAAGCTCCGATTTAAGAAACCGTTACAACGAAATATCCGAGTTTTGCAATACCTATAACGAGCCCGTGTTTATAACCAAAAACGGTACGGGGGATCTTGTTGTTCTTTCGAATGCAGAGTACGAGCGTCTTTGCGGTCTCGCTGAGCTCCACAGCCGACTTGACGCAGGACTCGAGGATCTGAAGCTTGGCAGAGCGAAAAAAGCAGATGATGCCTTCGCCGATATCGAAAGGAAGCTGAATCTTGACTGAATATTCTGTTGAAATCGGCAGACTGGCGGAACGCGATATATATGAGGCGGTAGCGTATATCAAGGAGATGTTATTTCAGCCCGAATCTGCGAGGCGTATCTATAATTCTATTAAATCACAGATCTTGTCGCTTTCCGAAATGCCGCAAAGATTCGCGGTTATAGCCGAGGAGCCTTACCGCTCGATGGGTATGAGAAAGACGTCGGCGGAGAATTATCTGATCTTTTATCTTGTAGACGAAAAGAAAAAGACTGTCTCTGTAGTGCGCGTTCTCTACAACAGGCGCGAATGGAAGAACCTGATATGAAAAGTACTCCTACGGGAGTGCTTTTTCTTTCAAAATTCATAAAATTTCTCTTGACTTTCTATATAAAAAAAGATATACTATTATAATGAGAAATTTTATCCGAAGCAGGTGAAGGTTATGAACATTCCCGAATATTTTGGCTGTATGGTATTTGACGACAGAGAGATGAAGGCGCGGCTGCCTCTGGAGGCGTACGAGCGTATGCGCAAGACTATCGAGGACGGTCGCTCGCTTGACATCAGCCTTGCCAATCTCGTTGCCGAGGCGATGAAGGATTGGGCTGTCGAGCGCGGTGCAACGCATTTTACGCATTGGTTCCAGCCGATGACGGGCGTAACCGCCGAAAAGCACGATGCCTTTATCAGTCCCAATCCCGACGGCAGCGTTCTGCTCGAGTTTTCGGGCAAGGAGCTCGTTTCGGGCGAATCCGATGCTTCGTCCTTTCCCTCGGGCGGACTTCGCGCAACCTTTGAGGCGCGCGGATATACAGCCTGGGACCCCACTTCCTATGCGTTTATCAAGGAAAATACACTTTGTATTCCGACTGCCTTCTGCTCATACGGCGGCGAGGCTCTCGATAAAAAGACCCCTCTTCTGCGCTCAATGGAGGCACTCAATAAGCAGACTATGCGAGTGCTGAAGCTTTTCGGCAACGAGGACGTGACCTCGACCAAGGCTTGCGTCGGTCCCGAGCAGGAGTATTTCCTCATCGACCGCGCTATGTTCGAGAAGAGATGCGACCTTATCTATACGGGACGCACACTTTTCGGAGCAAAGCCGCCCAAGCGTCAGGAGCTTTCCGACCACTATTACGGAATAATCAAGCCCCGTGTCGCCGCTTTCATGGAGGAGGTCGACCGCGAGCTTTGGAAGCTCGGCGTTTCTGCCAAGACCGAGCATAACGAGGCGGCTCCCGCACAGCACGAGCTTGCTCCGATATTCACAAAGGCAAATATCGCCTGCGACCACAATCAGCTGACCATGGAGGTCATGCAGAGAGTTGCAAAGAAGCACGGAATGATCTGTCTCTTACACGAAAAGCCTTTCGCAAACGTTTCGGGCTCGGGTAAGCATAACAACTGGTCGATACAGACAAACACGGGAGTCAACCTTTTCAAACCGGGTGACACTCCCGCCGAGAACGCGCAGTTCCTTCTTTTCCTCTGCGCCGTTATTCAGGCTGTTGACGACTACGCCGACCTGCTCCGTCTGTCGGTAGCGTCTCCCTCGAACGACCACCGTCTCGGCTCGCATGAGGCACCTCCCGCAGTCGTTTCGATCTTCCTCGGCACCGAGCTTGAAGAGATCCTTGACGCGATCGAAAAAGACGTCCCTTATAACGCGACCGAGCAGGCACCGCTCCGTCTCGGCGTACATACTCTTCCCAAGCTCCCCCGCGACAACACCGACCGTAACCGTACCTCTCCCTTTGCATTTACGGGTAACAAATTTGAGTTCCGTATGCTCGGTTCGTCCGACAGTATCGCGTGCACCAATATCATGCTCAACACCGCAGTTGCCGAGTCGCTCCGCCTCTTTGCGGACGAGCTCGAGGCGGCGGAGGATTTCGAGAGCGCACTTCACGCCCTCATTCGTCGTACGGTTTCGGAGCATAAGCGCATAATCTTCAGCGGAAACGGATACGACGAAGCGTGGATCCGCGAGGCGACCGAGGTCCGCGGGCTTCCGAATTACCCCTCGACTCCCGATTGTGTACCCGAACTTACCGCAGAGAAGAACCTCAAGCTCTTCGCTCAGCATAAGATATACACACCCGTCGAGGCGGCGTCGAGACGCGACGTTATCCTTGACAACTACTGCAAGGTCATCCACATCGAGGCTTTGACCATGATCGATATGGTCCGCCGCGATATCCTTCCCGCGATCTCGAAGTTTACGGGCAAGCTCGCCGAATCGGGCAAAGCCAAGCGCGAATTCTGCGTCGGTATCGACACCGATTATGAATTTGACACCATCGCAAGTCTTTCCGAGCTGACGACCGCGATCATGACGCATACCGTCACTCTTGAAAACTACCTTGAGAAGCTTGAAGGCGAGAAGGATATTATCGCTCTTGCTCACGGATACCGCGATCTCATTTTTGAGACCATGGAGCTTCTCCGCGCCGCCGTTGACGAATCCGAAACGCTGACGGGCTCCGAGTACTGGCCCTATCCCACTTACGGCGATCTTATGTTCAGTGTAAAATAAGCCAATTGTAAAACTGCGTTTTACAATTGAGATTCGCGCGCTTATCGCCGCTTGTCAAAATCTTCGATTTTGACAGCTCCCCTCGGCGCGCGGACTCGCAATGCTCGTCTGAAAGGTGTTTTTTCGGTCGGCAAAGCCGCCGAAAAACGGATTTATATGAATTATCACGAAACGGAGAAAATTTATGAAAAATATCAGAATTCTGAGCTTTTTAGCCACGATCCTTATGATCATTTCCTGCCTCGGATGCAATTCCGAGCTTCCCGAGGAGACCACCGAACCCGTTATCGGCACCGATGCGCCCACTTCTCCCGAATCGACAGAACCCGCAGAGACCGAGCCTCCCTTCGAGATCTACGAAGGTCCCTCATCCGAGTTCAAGTTCACTCTCGAAAACGTGCTCGGCGATATTTCGTACGATGCCTATACCGATTTTCTCGCTTCGGCAGAGAAGAGCTTCCTCATTCCCGCGCTTGCTGGAAAAATGATCCCGCAGGGCATGGATATCTGGGAGGAGCGCGGATGGCTTCTCATCTCGGGCTATTTCCCGAGCACCGATATCCTCGATTGTTCTCTCCTTGTCGCAATCGACATGAATACCGGCGCGTACGTAGGCGAATATTACCTTACCAATACCGACGGTACTCCGCATAGTTCTCATGCGGGCGGTGTTGCCGTGACAGAAAAGAATATCTATATCGCAAACGGCTCCAAGCTTTACCGCATTCCTCTTACAGAGATCCTGGATGCGGGACAGTGCGGTAAGATCACGATCGCGGACGAGTTCGCGGTTCCGGTACGCGCGTCTTTCTGCAACTATTCGGGCGGCTATCTCTGGGTCGGCGATTTTCAGTACGGCTCAAGCTATCCCACCGATAAGTTCCGCTATATGACAAACAGAGAGGGTAAGAATTATTTTGCCTGGAGCGTTGGCTATGAGCTTGACGAGAGCACCGAAAACGGTATCAAGGCAGAGGCTATGGTCAAGGATCCCTATGCCACCCCCGACGTCGTGCTTTCGATCACAGAGCGCATACAGGGTATGGCTGCGAGCGATAATAAGATCGTGCTCAGCCAGTCTTACGGAAGAACCAATAAATCCACTCTGTTTATTTACGATAATCCTATCGGTGATGAGCCGCATAGGACAGTCGATATCAACGGAGTCGACGTTCCCGTCTACTTCCTTGACGCAAAGCTTCCCTGTACCGCGGTAACTGCACCTCCCATGAGCGAGGGACTTGCGGCAAGAAACGGCGAGCTTTATATACTCTTTGAGTCGGGCGCGGACAAATACGCCAACGACGGCGGTAAAGACCCGACCGAAAACGTATGGAAGATGAAAATTGATTAATATTTTATTTTGATAGCGGAGCTGTCACATTAATTGAGATGTGACAGCTCCGCTCTTTTTCAAAAAGCATCCGCATTAACGATCTCTGTGGTCACATGATACTTTCTGCACTTTGAAAAAACCGGCGGAAGTTTTCGGTGGTCTTTGTCATATATCACAATGACCCAATCTGCGTTTTTAATCAGTTCGTCAAAGTCATTTGTGCATGTTATAGGAATGTTTTGAATACTGTTTTCAAGGTTCGGGATGTTTGTTATTATTTCAGTGCAGCTTGGGTAGATGAATTTTTTGAATTCTAAGTTTTTACATGACGATATCAAAGCGATTTTCATAATTTTCTCCTTGTTTTTAAAAATAGTATACTTAATTCAAGTATACTTATAACATTATACCACAAAAATATCTTAAAATATACTTAAATTAAGATATTTTTGGAGGAAATTATGAGAAACAAAAATAATAAGCATCTCGGACTTGAAATCGATCCCGAACTGCATTATAAATTGCACTATATTTCAAAATACGAAGGCCGTTCCGCGAACGGTCAGGTTCTCTATCTGATAAGAAATTGCATTAAAGATTTCGAACATCGCGAGGGTGAGATCGAGCTCCCCGAGGACTTGAATCAGAAATAAATGGCTCGTTTTGCCTCAAAATCACACATTTTACCCGTGTTAACGAAAAATTTACAAAATAAGTAAGTGTAATATAATAGATATATTAGCAAAAATGTGCTATAATATATTGTCTTTGCGGACTTGGCAAAGACCGTCAAATTGTTTAAAATTTTATTTTCCATATAGGAGGAATTACAAATGGCAAAGAAGTATTGCTATCTCTTCTCCGAGGGTAACGCTAACATGCGTGAGATCCTTGGCGGTAAGGGCGCTAACCTCGCGGAAATGACCAACATCGGTCTTCCCGTTCCCCAGGGCTTCACTATTTCGACCGAAGCTTGCACACAGTATTACGAAGACGGCCGTCAGATCAATGACGAGATCATGGCAGAGATCATGGTCTACATTGAGAAGATGGAAGGCATCACCGGCAAGAAGTTCGGTGATCTTGAGAATCCCCTTCTCGTTTCCGTTCGTTCCGGCGCACGCGCATCCATGCCCGGTATGATGGACACCATCCTCAACCTCGGTCTTAACGAGGAAGTTGTAGAAGTTATGGCTAAGAAGTCGGGCAACGCTCGCTGGGCTTATGACTGCTACCGTAGATTTATCCAGATGTACTCCGACGTCGTTATGGAAGTCGGCAAGAAGTACTTCGAGGAGCTCATCGACAAGATGAAGGAAGAAAAGGGCGTAAAGCAGGACGTTGAGCTTACCGCTGACGACCTCCGTGAGCTCGCTGAGCAGTTCAAGGCTGAGTACAAGGCTAAGATCGGTACCGATTTCCCCTCCGACCCCAAGGAGCAGCTCATCGGCGCAGTTAAGGCAGTATTCCGTTCTTGGGATAACCCCAGAGCTAACGTATACCGCCGCGACAACGATATCCCCTACAGCTGGGGTACCGCTGTAAACGTACAGGCAATGGCATTCGGTAACATGGGCGACAACTGCGGTACCGGTGTAGCATTCACCCGTGACCCCGCTACCGGCGAGAAGAAGATGATGGGTGAGTTCCTTACCAACGCACAGGGTGAGGACGTTGTTGCAGGTGTTCGTACTCCTATGCCCATCCAGCAGATGGCAGAGAAGTTCCCCGCAGCTTACGAGCAGTTTGTAAAGGTTTGCGAGATCCTCGAGAACCACTATCACGATATGCAGGATATGGAGTTCACCATTGAGAATGAGAAGCTCTATATGCTCCAGACCAGAAACGGTAAGAGAACCGCTCCCGCAGCTCTCCAGATCGCAGTTGACCTCGTAGCAGAGGGTCACAAGACCAAGGAAGAGGCCGTTCTTATGATCGACCCCAGAAACCTTGACACTCTTCTCCATCCCCAGTTCGAC
>JAZSMP010000008.1:0-2009 GCA_045535915.1 Eubacteriales bacterium
TACAAACTTCACCTCCGATCATTCAAAGGTTCGCGCTACCGCCTTATTATACTTTCGCTGTGCATTATGCGCGAACCGGGGGTTCAGAATCCCCGGCTTCGCGATGCCTTCCGCCTTTTGCTGAATCATACGATTCTAACCCACGAATGATCGGATCTCTTTTGTTGTTCAGAAGTACAGACTTCACCTACGATCATTCAAAGGTTCGCGCTACCGCCTTATTATACTTTCGCTGTGCATTATGCGCGAACCGGGGGTTCAGAATCCCAGGCGAGGTCAAGTCGATCTGTCTTTTTCCATTATTCTGCGTTGACATAGTACAATTTCTTTAGTTTTACGGTAATATACATCTATAGTTTCGTTCCGGCACCGCGCCGCCCTTGTAAATAGGGGCGGCACGAGTTCCTTCGGGTGCAAGGCGGTCTGCGGACGCACCCTCAGGATGACATCGTTAGGTGCGCGAACTGTGGGTTCAGAATCCCCGGCTACTATAATAGCGTTATTACAAAAGAGCCGCCGCAGCGGCTCATTCTTATTCATTATCTTTTGCAATGGTCTTATCGAGCCTCTTTTCACATGCAACGAGAAAATTGGTCCACGCTTCGGGATCAACAAATTGATTCTCGCCGGTTTCGCGCAGAATCAGCGATTTTTCATAAGTCTTATTGTTCCAGGAATGATTGCCGATAAAGAGGTCGACCTTCTCACCGAGTAGTCTTTGTACTGATTTGCGGTAGTCCTCGCGGCAGCCTTCGTAATCGAATTTTCCAAGGTGGAGTGTATTGACACCCGCACCGCCGAACATTCCCGCGCGGACGGTCCTTCCGTTTTCTTCTGCGTTGAAGAAAAACGAAAGAGTTCCCTTGGTATGTCCGGGAGTTTCGATAAACTCAACGGTCGTATTTCCAAGCGAGAGCGTATCTCCTTCGGAAATAATAATATCTGCAACGAAGTATCTTTTAGCCTTTTCATAATCCTCGCGCCCGATCAGAGTCTTCGCACCCGAAAGCTCAGCCATAGCACGGGTAGATTCGGTATGATCCCAATGCCAATGTGAGTTGATTATGTATTTTACATCGGTGGGAGCAAAACCGAGCTTTTCAAGACCGGCAAGAATCACGGTCATATTGTCCGGCGAGCCCGTATCGATCATAATGAGACCTTCGCCCGTGTCGATGATATGCGAGGATTCGGCGTAAGTGCCGATAAAATATACGTTGCCGAATATTCTGAAAGGTTCAATTATTTTTTCCTGTACGTTATCCATCATCAGTTTCCTCAGTTCAGAATCAGTCTGTATATATTATTTGCGCCGGAGTTTGCTATCGCCTTAACCGCGCCTATCAACGCTCCCGACATTGCGCCTCCGAAATCAATGTGGATGCGGACTGTAAATACGTTGATCTGTTCCGGCGTATCACCCCACATTGATGAAATATAATGGATAGGTTTGAAATGCCATCTGTTGTATCTCACAAAAAACTTATGGAGCGATTCTGTTATCTTGACAACTTCGTCCTGTATTATTCTTTCGTTGAATACAATGTCGAAAAGCACGTCCGGATATCCATCCAATTCCACGTCTATCGGGAAATCTGCGCAATTTTTAATCGTATTTATCAACGGATCATCATCATCATAATACATTTTTTCTCTCCTTTTTCATCTTCACAAAGGTGATTATGCCAATGATCGACGCAACAATAGCGACGCTTTCGTTGATGATGCCGCCGATTGTGGGATTGGGGATGCAGAAATTGTAGATCAATACCATCGAGGACGTGCCGATAACGCTCTTACGGAGAAGCTGAGCGTTGCCGAAGGACATAAAGATCGTGTTTGCCGCAAGCGCGAGGATCACGAGAAGCGAGATAGGTCCTTCCCACGATAGGAAGCCGAGTCCGCCCATTCCCGCGGCAAGGATAATAGCCGAGATCATATTCATCTTCGACTTTGAATCCTGGAAGAAGAAAGCGATATTTCTGATGATGCAGACGATATTCAGCGCA
>JAZSMP010000196.1:0-14582 GCA_045535915.1 Eubacteriales bacterium
GGAAGGGAAGGTCAGCCTTTCTGTCGGGAGTGGGGATATAAGCGTCAACTTCGTTCATGAGCTCTGCGATGCAAGCATACTCAGGAGCGGAAGGATCGGTGCTTGCGGACTCGAGAGCAACACGTGCGGAACCGCGAACGATCGGAATGTCATCGCCCGGGAACTCGTACTCGGAGAGGAGGTCACGGATCTCCATCTCAACGAGGTCGAGAAGCTCTTCGTCGTCAACGATATCGGTCTTGTTCATGAATACGCAGATTGCGGGAACGCCAACCTGACGAGCAAGAAGAACGTGCTCTCTGGTCTGTGCGAGAGGTCCGTCGGTACCTGCAACAACGAGGATAGCGCCGTCCATCTGAGCAGCACCGGTGATCATGTTCTTAACGTAGTCGGCGTGGCCGGGGCAGTCAACGTGAGCGTAGTGACGAGCGTCGGTCTCGTACTCAACGTGACGGGTGTTGATTGTGATACCTCTTGCCTTCTCCTCAGGAGCGTTGTCGATCTGGTCGTATGCCAGGAACTCTACGCTACCCTGAGCGAGGGAGAGGTACTTGGTAATAGCAGCAGTAAGGGTGGTCTTACCATGGTCAACGTGACCGATGGTACCAATGTTAACGTGCGGTTTGGTTCTTTCAAAAGTAGACTTAGCCATTTTGGAATCCTCCGTAAAAATTTCTTTTTTATTTTTATTTTTTATTTAGTGCAAAGAAACAATCAGTTCTGCTTTGCGCGGGCAGTTACGATGCCCTCCTGGATGCTCTTGGGAACCTGAGCAAAGTTGTGCGGCTCCATAGAATAGAGTGCACGTCCCTGAGACTTGGAACGCAGGTCGGTAGCGTATCCGAACATTTCGGAAAGCGGTACGTCTGCGATGATCTCGGTAGATCCCTTACCGTCGTCATTCATCGACTGAATTGCACCACGGCGGGAGTTGAAGTCACCGATTACGTCGCCAAGATAATCATTGGGAGTAATGGTAGTTACCTTCATGATAGGCTCGGTAAGAACGGGGTCAGCCTTTCTCATAGCCTCCTTGAACGCCATGGATCCGCAGATCTTGAACGCCATTTCGGAGGAGTCGACCTCGTGATAAGAGCCGTCGTAAAGAGTTACCTTAACGTCAACTACGTTGTAGCCTGCAAGGACACCGCACTGCATTGCGCCCTGGATACCCTGATTAACAGGCTCGATGAATTCCTTCGGAACTGCACCGCCGGTAACAGAGTTGACGAACTCGTAACCTGCGCCGGATTCATTGGGCTCAACGATGATCTTAACGTGAGCGTACTGACCCGAACCGCCGGACTGCTTCTTATACTTGCACTCATGGTCAACCTGCTTGCGGATGGTCTCCTTGTAGGCAACCTGAGGCTTACCGATGTTAGCCTCTACCTTGAACTCACGAAGAAGTCTGTCAACGATAATTTCAAGGTGAAGCTCACCCATACCTGCGATGATGGTCTGACCGGTCTCATCGTCGGTGTAGGTTCTGAATGTGGGGTCTTCCTCTGCGAGCTTCGAGAGAGCGATGCCCATCTTCTCAAGACCTGCGCGGGTCTTGGGCTCGATAGCAACTCTGATAACGGGCTCGGGGAATTCCATGGATTCGAGAATGATGGGATGCTTGTCATCGCAGAGCGAGTCACCGGTACCGGTGTTCTTTACCGAAACAACTGCCGCGATATCGCCGGCGTAAACGACGTCGATATCCTTACGGTTGTTTGCATGCATCTGAACGATACGACCCATTCTTTCTCTCTTGCCCTTGGATGCGTTCCAAACAGTATCGCCTGCGTGGATCGAACCGGAATATACGCGGAAGAAGCAAAGCTTTCCGACGAAGGGGTCGGTTGCGATCTTGAAAGCGAGAGCCGCAAAGGGTGCCTCGTCGCTTGAGGGACGGCTGTCATCATCGCCGGTCTCGGGGTTGACACCGGTGATATCGGGAACGTCGGTAGGTGCGGGCATATAGTCAACGATCGCGTCGAGGAGCTTCTGAACACCCTTGTTTCTGAAGGAAGTACCGCAAACTACGGGAACCATGAGGTTTTCAATGGTTGCCTTTCTGATTGCAGCCTTGATCTCTTCGTTGGTGATCTCCTCACCTTCAAGGTATTTCATCATGAGCTCTTCGTCAGCCTCAGCGGCAGACTCGATCATTGCTTCACGGTACTGCTCAGCCTCTGCCTGCATATCTGCGGGAATAGGCTCAATTCTCATGTCCTTACCGAGGTCATCGTAATAAACGGTAGCCTCCATAGTCATGAGGTCGATAATACCACGGAAACTGTCTTCCTTGCCAATGGGGAGCTGGATCGGAACGGGGTTTGCGCCCAGTCTATCCTTCATCATGCCCACAACTCGGTAGAAGTCCGCACCGGTGATATCCATCTTATTTACGTACGCAAGACGCGGTACGCTGTATTTTGTAGCCTGTCTCCAAACGGTTTCAGACTGGGGCTCAACGCCTCCCTTAGCACAGAAGACCGCTACTGCACCGTCAAGAACTCTGAGCGAACGCTCAACCTCAACGGTAAAGTCAACGTGGCCGGGAGTGTCGATGATATTAATACGGGTATTCTTCCAATGGCAGGTGGTTGCGGCAGAAGTGATAGTAATACCTCTCTCCTTCTCCTGAGCCATCCAGTCCATGGTGGAATCGCCGTCGTGTGTTTCACCCAGCTTGTGGTTAACACCCGTATAGAACAGTATTCTTTCGCTTGTAGTCGTCTTACCGGCGTCGATGTGAGCCATGATACCGATGTTACGAGTACACTCGAGCGAATATTCTCTTGACATAGATAGTCTCCTTAATTGTTCGATTTCTTATATACGATCTGATATGATCAAAAAATTTGGCAGATAAATTAATATCTGTAGTGTGCAAAAGCCTTGTTTGCTTCTGCCATACGGTGAGTCTCTTCCTTCTTCTTGAACGCTCCGCCGGCATTGTTGATTGCATCGAGGATCTCGCCTGCAAGTCTTTCTGCCATGGTACGTTCGCCGCGCTTTCTGGCATAACCAACCATCCAGCGGAGACCCAGAGTCTGACGTCTGTCTGCTCTTACCTCAAGCGGAACCTGATAGGTAGAACCGCCTACACGGCGAGCCTTAACCTCAAGAACCGGCATTACATTTTCAAGAGCTTCGACAAAAACTTCAAGGGCATTCTTTCCGGACTTAGCTTCTACGATCTCGAATGCATCGTAAACGATAGTCTGTGCAACACCCTTCTTGCCGTCAAGCATAACGTTGTTAACGAGCTTGGTTACAAGCTTGGACTTGTAAATAGGATCCGGCAATACGTCTCTCTTGGATATACGACCTCTTCTCGGCACTGTACTTCCCTCCTTCATTAATTTTGAATGAAATCATAGGTACTCAAAAGCATATTCTCCTGTTAGCGCTCTTCTGTCCGCAGTATATAAACAAACGGAATTGAGTAGCTAAAAACATGCTGATACCTTCACCGAATTATTTCTTTGCGTCCTTCGGTGTCTTTGTTCCGTACTTGGAACGGGCCTGTCTGCGTGCTGCAACACCCTGAGTATCGAGTGTGCCGCGGATAATGTGATAACGTACACCGGGCAGGTCTCTTACTCTACCGCCTCTGATAAGAACGACGGAGTGCTCCTGCAGGTTGTGTCCTTCACCGGGAATGTAGGTGGTTGCCTCAAGACCGTTGGAAAGACGAACTCTTGCGATCTTACGAAGCGCGGAGTTAGGCTTCTTGGGGGTTGTGGTGGTTACCTTGGTGCAAACGCCTCTCTTCTGGGGCGAGGGGAGATCGGTGCTCTCGTTCTTGATGGTGTTAAAGCCCTTCTGAAGCACTGCTGCTTTGGACTTGTACACCTTGTCTGTACGACCCTGTCTGACAAGCTGGTTAAAGGTTGGCATCCTTCTGCTAATCCTCCTTTCTTCCGAATTGTTTATATACAGATGCGAACGGAAGGCTCGCAAAACTGTCTGAATTTGAACTTTTGGAGCGCATTTTCTCCAAAAAACACAGCCGAAGCCATAAAACCTCAGCATAATTCGTATTATTATAGCATTTTTTTCGTCAATTGTCAATACCCTTTGAAAAGTGCACGAAATTTCTGTTTTTTGCACAATTATGCACTTTGCAACAGATATTTTATCGTCAAAATGCACAAGCTCAAAAAGACATTCAGCCTACTTCCGAAAATATTTCGGAAGTAGGCATATAATGTTAATTATTTGTTATTTATGCGCCGATCTCTTCAGCAGGGATCTCGGAAGTTTCCTCTGTCTGAGCAGTCTCTTCATCTGCAATCATGCTATCGAAGCCATCGGGAGAGGTGGGAGCGGTATCTTCTGCCGCAAGAACGTCAACGTTGTTGTAGCATGCCATACCGGTACCTGCGGGGATGAGCTTACCGATGATAACGTTCTCCTTAAGTCCGAGAAGGTTATCTACCTTACCCTTGATAGCAGCCTCGGTAAGGACCTTGGTGGTCTCCTGGAAGGATGCAGCCGAGAGGAAGGAGTCTGTCTGAAGAGCCGCCTTCGAGATACCGAGAAGTACGGGCGAGCAGGTTGCCTCGCGGAGCTCGGTCTCGCCGGATGCGATGCGCTCGCGTACCTTTTCGTTTTCATCATCGAATTCGTTGACGGATACGAGAGTACCTACGAGCATATCGGTATCACCGGTGTCCTCGATACGGAGCTTACGTGTCATCTGACGCGCAATAACCTCGATATGCTTATCGTTGATGTTAACCGACTGAGAACGGTAAACCTTCTGAGTTTCGCTGATGATATAATCGTAAACGGCATCCGGACCGAGATATTCCATGATATCCGCAGGAGCCTTTGATCCCTCGGTAAGAGCGTCGCCGCGCTTAACGGTCGCACCGTCAGCAACGGTAATACGGCGTCCGTAGGGAATCTGGTAGGTTGCGCTTTCGCCGGTCTCGGCATTGAAAACAACAACGTCCTGGATATTGGGATTCTCATCGGGCTGAATATGAGCTACGCCGTCAAGCGCGCTGAGGATAGCGGGCTTCTTGGGAGTTCTTGCCTCGAAGAGCTCTTCAACTCGGGGAAGACCCTGGGTAATATCCGAACCTGCAACACCTCCGGAGTGGAAGGTACGCATGGTAAGCTGTGTACCGGGCTCACCGATAGACTGAGCAGCGATGATACCGACAGCTTCACCTACGTTGACCTTACGTCCGCTTGCAAGGTCTGCACCGTAACAGTGAGCGCAGATACCGTGGCGCGCGCGGCAGTTGATGACTGTTCTGATACGAACTTCGGTAATACCTGCGGCAATGATCTTCTTGACCATAGCTTCGTCAAGCATGGTATCGTCGGGAACGAGGATCTCACCCGTCTCGGGATTGATAACGTCGCCCATGGTGTATCTGCCGATGAGTCTGTCCTCAAGGGGCTCAATGGGCTTGGTCGCATCACCGTCGGTGATAGCTCTGATGATAGCGCCGTGCTGAGTTCCGCACTTCTCTTCACGTACGATAACGTCCTGAGAAACGTCAACGAGACGACGGGTAAGGTAACCCGAGTCTGCGGTACGGAGAGCGGTATCGGAAAGCGACTTACGGGAGGAACGCGCACCCATGAAGTACTCGAAGATCTTCATACCTTCACGGAAGTTGGACTTGATCGGAATCTCCATCGTCTTACCGTTGGTAGCGAACATGGGTCCGCGCATACCGGCAAGCTGACGCATCTGAGTGATCGAACCACGGGCTCCGGAATCCGACATGATCTTGATCGGGTTGTAGGTGGTGAAGCCTGCCTGGAGAGCACCGGTAACGTTGTTGGTGGTACGGTTCCAGACTGCGATGACCTTTTCGTATCTTTCCTGTTCGGAAAGAAGACCCTTCTGGAAGTACTTGCCGAGAGTTTCGACTTCCTTCTCCGCATCGCTTACGAGCTGCTTCTTCTCCTTCGGGATAGTCATATCGTATACCGAGATAGAGAAGGCTGCACGTGTGGAGTATTTATAACCCATCTCCTTGATCGCGTCGAGCATCTCGGCGGTCTTCGCGGAGTTGTGTCTCTTGATACAAGCGTTGATGATCTGACCGAGCTCCTTCTTGGTGATGATGGACGCGATCTCGAGATCAAGCTTCTTTTCGGGATCGTTTCTGTCAACGAAGCCGAGGTCCTGAGGAATGCGCTGGTTAAAGATAAGACGACCGAGTGTTACAGCGTCGGAGCCGCGGTTTACGCAGCGCTCGCCGTTTTCGTTCTTCTTGAGACCGATAACTCCCTCTTCAACTACGCCACCCGCAGTCTTACGGCTGACTCTGAGCGCGATGGGTGCATGGAGGCCGAGCTGACCGTTGATGTAAGCCATGTTGGCCTCGTCGAAGTTACGGTACAGTCCGCCGGCTCCGGGCTCATCGTCGCGAACGATCGAGAGGTAGTAGGAACCGAGGATCATATCCTGAGTAGGAACGGTGACCGCACGTCCGTCAACAGGCTTCAGAAGGTTGTTAGCCGAGAGCATAAGGAATCTCGACTCAGCCTGAGCCTCTGCGGAAAGCGGTACGTGTACAGGCATCTGGTCGCCGTCGAAGTCGGCGTTGAACGCGGTACATACCAGAGGATGGAGTTTGATCGCTCTTCCCTCTACGAGTACGGGCTCGAATGCCTGAATGGAAAGTCTGTGAAGTGTAGGTGCACGGTTGAGAAGAACGGGATGTTCCTTGATTACGTTTTCGAGTGCATCCCAGACCTCGTCGTTGCTTACCTGTGCTCGGTCGATCTTTTTCTGAGCTTCCTTAACGTTGGTAGCCTTGCCCATTTCAACAAGTCTCTTGATAACGAAGGGCTTGAAGAGCTCGAGAGCCATCTCCTTGGGGAGACCGCACTGATAGATCTTGAGCTGAGGACCAACGACGATAACCGAACGTCCGGAATAGTCAACACGCTTACCGAGAAGGTTCTGACGGAAGCGTCCCTGCTTACCGCGAAGCATCTCGGAGAGAGACTTGAGAGGACGGTTGGAAGGACCTGTTACGGGCTTTCCGCGGCGTCCGTTATCTATGAGGGCGTCAACCGCTTCCTGAAGCATACGCTTCTCGTTACGGATAACGATCTCGGGTGTCGAGATCTCGATCAGCTTCTTAAGTCTGTTGTTTCTGCTGATAACACGGCGATAGAGCTCATTGAGGTCGGAGGATGCGAAACGTCCGCCGTCGAGCTGTACCATTGCACGGATATCGGGAGGAAGAACGGGAAGAACGTCAAGAACCATCCACTCGAGCTTGTTGCCCGAACGGCGGAAGGACTCGATAACCTCAAGTCTCTTGATGAGTCTTGCCTTCTTCTGGCTGGTGGTAACTGCAAGATCCTCGCGGAGCTGTGCCGCGAGAGCATCTATATCGATACCCTGAAGGAGCTCCTTGATAGCCTCTGCACCCATACCTACGCGGAACTCGTTCTCATACATCTCGCGGTATTCGAGATACTGCTTCTCGTTGAGAACCATACCCTTCTCAAGGGGAGTGTTACCGGGATCAAGAACTACGTTCTCTGCGAAATAGAGAACCTGCTCAAGCTGTTTTGACGAGATATCGAGAACGAGAGCCATTCTCGAGGGAGACGCCTTGAAGTACCAGATATGGGATACGGGGCATGCAAGCTCGATATGACCCATTCTTTCACGGCGTACTCTCTTTGTGGTTACCTCAACACCGCACTTATCGCAAATGATCTTTTCACGGATGTTGTGGGAATTCTTATATTTACCGCACATACAAGCGCCGTCCTTGGTCGGGCCAAAGATCTTTTCACAGAAAAGGCCTCCGACCTCAGCCTTAAGTGTACGGTAGTTAATAGTCTCGGGCTTGGTTACCTCGCCGTAAGACCACTCTCTGATCATATCCGGAGACGCCAGACCTATTTTAATAGAGGCAAATTCATTATTATCCATAGCTATTCTCCTTTAAATCAGTTATCGTATCCGTCTTCGGACTCAAATTCGTCCTCGGACTCGTATTCATACTCTTCGGTATACTCGTCTTCATCCTCATCATCGCCGAGGTCGAATTCGCCGTCCTCGTCTGCAAAGAGGAATCCGCCTCTGCCATACTCGTCTTCGCTTCCGGTCTGACCGATAGCATCGTCGATAGCATCGCTGTCGCGGCGGCTGAGATACTGAGGCTGTTCCTCCTCAACTACGGAAGAGAGCTTGATCTCCTCACCCTTCTCATTCAGGACGCGGATGTCAAGACAGAGCGACTGAAGCTCCTTGACAAGTACCGTGAACGCCTCGGGAACGCCGGGAGTGGGGATATTTTGACCCTGAATGATCGCCTCGTAAGCCTTGCGGCGTCCGTTGACGTCGTCCGACTTGACGGTCAGGATCTCCTGAAGTGTATATGCTGCACCGTATGCCTCGAGAGCCCAAACTTCCATTTCTCCGAAACGCTGTCCGCCGAACTGTGCCTTACCGCCGAGAGGCTGCTGTGTTACGAGAGAGTAAGGACCGTTGGAACGTGCGTGGATCTTATCGTCAACGAGGTGATGGAGCTTGAGGTAGTACATGATACCTACGGTTACGGGGTTATCGAAGGGTTCGCCGGTACGGCCGTCGTAAAGAACGGTCTTGCCGTCGATTACCTGACGCTTTGTCTCGCCGGTAACGGGATCGGTGATCTCACGGGTCTCCTTGCCGTCTACGTTCTCGCCGGGGAATACTTCACGCCACATATTCGCCATCTTCATGCACTCGAGAATGTCCTTCTCGTTTGCGCCGTCGAATACGGGGGTCATGATCTTCCAGCCGAGCTTACGTGCGGCGATTCCGAGGTGTACCTCAAGAACCTGACCGATGTTCATTCGGGAAGGAACGCCCAGAGGGTTAAGAACGATGTCAAGAGGAGTTCCGTCGGGCAGGAAGGGCATATCCTCGGGAGGAAGGATGCGCGATACGACACCCTTGTTACCGTGACGGCCCGCCATTTTGTCACCTACGGAGATCTTTCTCTTCTGTGCGATATAAACGTGAACTACCTTGTTTACGCCGGTGGGAAGCTCATCTCCCTGCTCGTGTGAGAATACGCGTACGTCAACGACGATACCCGATTCACCGTGGGGCAGACGGAGAGAGGTGTCTCTGGTCTCACGGGTCTTCTCGCCGAAGATCGCGCGGAGGAGTCTTTCTTCTGCGGTAAGGTCGGTCTCTCCCTTGGGAGTGATCTTACCTACAAGGATATCGCCGGCATGGACCTCGGTACCCTTCTTTACGACACCGTATGCGTCAAGGTTGCGGAGAGCATCCTCGCCCACGTTCTGGATCTCACGGGTGATCTCCTCGGAACCGAGCTTGGTATCTCTTGCTTCGTGTGTATAAACTTCGATATGAAGCGAGGTATAAACGTCATTTCTTACGAGATTTTCGTTGAGAAGGACCGCGTCCTCGTAGTTATAACCTTCCCAGGTCATAAATCCGATAAGAGCGTTCTTACCGAGAGCGATCTCGCCCTTCGAGGTTGCGGGACCGTCTGCGATGACCTGTCCCTTCTCTACTCTCTCGCCGTGAACGACGATAGGTCTCTGGTTGCAGCAAGTACCCTGGTTGGTACGCTTGAACTTGATAAGATCGTAGCTATCCTTGCGTCCGTCATCGGTGCGGATAACGATCTTGGAGGTCTCAACGTACTCAACGACACCCGCGTTCTTCGCAAGAACGACAACGCCGGAGTCGCGTGCTACCTTGTACTCCATACCGGTACCGACAATGGGTGAATCGGTGACCATGAGCGGTACTGCCTGCTTCTGCATGTTCGATCCCATAAGAGCACGGGAGTTATCGTCGTTCTCAAGGAAGGGGATCATTGCGGTAGCTGCAGATACTACCATCTTGGGGGATACGTCCATAAAGTCGATCTCATCAACGGAAACTTCACGGAACTCGTTCTTATCGCGGGCGGTAACGGTGTTGTTGATGAAGCATCCGTTCTCGTCGAGAGGCTCGTTCGCCTGCGCGATGATGTAGTTATCCTCGACGTCAGCGGTCATATAAACGACCTCGTCGGTAACTCTGCGGGTAGCGCGGTCCACCTTGCGGTAGGGAGCCTCGATGAAGCCGTACTCGCTGATGCGCGCGTAGGTAGCGAGATAAGAGATAAGACCGATGTTAGGACCTTCGGGAGTCTCGATGGGACACATTCTGCCGTAGTGGGTGTAGTGTACGTCACGCACGTCGAAGGATGCGCGGTCACGCGAAAGACCGCCGGGACCGAGTGCCGAAAGACGGCGCTTGTGAGTCAGCTCGGAGAGGGGGTTAGCCTGGTCCATGAACTGAGAAAGCTGGGAAGAACCGAAGAACTCGCGGATAACGGTTGCAACGGGTCTGATGTTGATAAGAGCCTGGGGAGTCAGCTTCTCGTTATCCTGAGTAGTCATTCTCTCACGGATGATCTTTTCCATACGGGAGAATCCGATACGGATCTGATTCTGAAGCTGTTCGCCGACCGAACGGATACGGCGGTTGCCGAGATGGTCGATATCGTCGGTGGTTCCCACATCGTGAGCGAGGTTAAGCAGGTAGTTGATGGTTGCGTAGATATCCTCGCGGGTGATGTGCTTGGGGCAGAGCTCACTCAGACGCGCACGGCACGCCGCCTTGATAGCGTCGAGGTCGCCGCCGCACTCTTCCATAATGGAAAGGAGAACGGGAGTGGAGACCTTCTCGCGTACGCCGCAATCGAGAAGCTTGTCGCCAACGATCTTCTCGGGCCAGCAGGTGTGGTTCGAGAAGACTTTGATAACTTCGCCGTTGTCAAGAGAGATCTGAACCTCGTTTACAGCCGCGTACTCGATCTCGAGAGCTTCCTCGGGAGTAACAACGTGGCCTGCCTCGAAGAGGACCTCTCCGCTGATCTCGCTTACTACGTCAGCGGCAAGACGGCGGTTTGCGATTCTCTCGGAGATAGCGAGCTTCTTATCAAACTTGTAGCGTCCGACGGGAGCGATATCGTATCTCTTGGAATCGAAGAAGAAATTGTTGATAAGTGTGAGAGCTGCGTCAACCTGGATAGGCTCACCGGGACGGAGCTTGCGGAAGATCTCGCGGAGAGACTCGATAGATGCACTCGAGCGGCGGTTGATGGCGGAAGCCTCGGATTCGTCCTTCTCGAGAGTTGCGCGGAGACGGATATCGTCGCCGAACATATTGAAAATATCCTCTGCGCTCTCAATGCCGGCGATCATGTTGCCGGTCTCGGGGTCGAGAGAAAGTCCGAGCGCGCGGATGAACATGGTAAGGGGCAGCTTACGGTTCTTATCTATTCTTACATAGATAACGTTGTTGCTGTCAACCTCGTACTCAAGCCATGCGCCGCGGTAGGGGATGATCTGTGCAGTAAAGGTCTTCTTTCCCGCCTTATCGATGTCGGATGCGTAGTACATACCCGGCGAACGAATGATCTGCGAAACGATGACACGCTCGGCGCCGTTGATGACGAAGGTGCCGTTTTCGGTCATGATCGGGAAGTCACCCATATAAATATCGGTCTGCTTGACTTCTCCCGTCTGCTTGTTATTGAGACGAACGTTTACCTTCAGGGGAGCGGCGTAGTTTACGTCTCTTTCCTTACATTCCTCAACGGGATATTTGGGCTTGGAATCTATCGAATAGGAAACGAATTCGATAGAAAGATTTCCGCTGTAATCGACGATGGGCGATACGTCGCGGAGAACCTCAGCAAGTCCCTCCTCGAGGAACCACTTAAAGGAATTGGTCTGAATCTCAATAAGATTCGGGATTTCGAGTGTAGTGCGGGTTTTGGAAAAGGATTTTCTTAAATTCTTTCCGAGCACCTGGTCTGTTACATTGACCATAAATTCAATCACTCCATTCAAGTATTTTTCGCTTTTTTACATCATTTCGGAATTTTGTCGGATCTTGCGGCAAAATTAATTTTTTCATACAAAATTAATATATACACCTCAGTTCCGAAACAATCCCGACCCATTTTTAGACATATTAAGCGATTATAATGCAGTTTAATATTATACACCATATTTCGATATTTGTCAATACCAAAATCGAAAAAAGTTCCTTTTTTGAAAAATATTTTTTCCGGCAAGCATCAACAATGTATAAACCCATGATTGCGGTACATAGAATCTATTTTAAGAAAAGGAGGGAAAATATATGATAAACAAAGAACAAACAGGCAGACGCGGGCCCGATTGGATACGTACTGCATCAATGATATTCTGTATTCTTGCCGGTGCGGCGGCTGCTTATATCGCATTCAGATATTTATTCGCTATCCTCTTGCCGCTTATCATCGGAGCCGCCGTAGGTGCGCTCGCGTCCGCGGTCGCAAAGAAGCTTTCACAATACACAAGAGCTTCAAGGAAGGTGCTGTCATTTTCCGTCCTGCTGATCCTTCTCTCCTCGCTCGGTGCGACACTTTTCTTCGCGGTAAAAAGGCTAGTCACCGAGCTCGGCAAGCTCGCTGAAGGTATCGGAGAAAACGGAGGAGTCATCGGCGACTTTTTTGAGAAAGCTACATCGTTGATCTCAAAACTCGGAGAAAAGATCGCATCCCGCCTTCCGGGAAGTGACGTAGAGACCGTAGAAAAAATCAACGGTTATATCGAAGGACTTCTCGGCAACGCATTGTCGTCGATAGGAGGCGCAGTCCCGGGTATACTTACTTCTCTTCTCAGCGCGCTTCCCGATATACTGCTCGGAGCGGTTGTCGCAGTTATCGTGGCGTTTTATTTCACCCTTGACAGCGCGAGGATCAAGAGCGGAATAATAAGCATTCTGCCCGCGCCTGCGGAGCGTTTCCTATCGCATATAAAAAAAGAAGCGGCAGTAGCCGCAATCGGCTATCTGCGCTCCTATTCATTGATCCTTCTTATTACATTTGCCGAGATATTCTTCGGACTGAGTGTACTCGGTGTCGAATACTCATTTCTGATCGCCGCGATCAGTGCCGCGGTTGACATCCTTCCGATACTCGGTGTCGGCATCGTGCTGATCCCGTGGGCTCTTTTCTGCCTTACGACCCGGAATCTTTTTCTCGGAATCGGACTTATTATATTATATGTAATAATCGTCGTAGTCCGCCAATTTATCGAACCTAAGATCGTCGGAGAAAGCCTCGGGTTGCATCCGCTGATCACGCTCGCAGCATTCTATCTCGGCTACCGTCTTTTCGGTTTCGCCGGAATACTGATCGCGCCGATAACCCTCGTGATCTGGAGAGGCTTCAAAGCCTACTCCGCAAGTGGGGAGATCAAGAACGCTTGACGTCGGTTTTGAAAACAAAAGCCGATGCCGCAACTAAAAGCAGACCGTAAAGCAAAACAGCTGCAACGGTAAGCGTACCTGCCATAAGAGCCGATACGTAGAAGAAGATACCTGCAATAACAGCTGCGGCGCAAACGATGCGGCAAACCGTGTTTACAATCGCACTCTCAAAAAAGGCAATAACGATGCAGAAAAAGGAAACGAGTCTTTCGCCGAAAGCTTCATTATATATATTGTTCTCTCTGCCGGTATTGCGGTTATAGTTTCTATCAATTACGTTATTCATTTTATACCTCCATGCGTTAAAATTCCGATTTTGGAATCTTTCTGATATTATTATACCACATTCGATTGCGTTTGTCAATATATTTTTGTCATTTTCGGAAAAATTTTTATTTTTCTCTTTACAAAGCGGAAATTTTGTGATATAATAATTCCAGTACAGGAATTAAGGAGATTCAAAATGAGTTTTGAATACATTGAAAGAATAAAACAGATCAAAAGTGAAAAGAAGATCACCAACGAGGAGCTTGCACGTCTCAGCGGAATCCCGCTCGGAACGCTCTCAAAGCTGCTCGCGGGGCTTTCGGATTCGGTCAAGCTTTCAAACATGATTGCCATCTGCGAGGCTCTGGGTTGCTCGCTCGACTATATCGTCAGCGGCATTCCCGAGAACACAAACAACTTCACTCTCGATGGAAACGAGATCAGACTGATCGAGGAATACCGCCGTCTCGACACACACGGCAAGGAGCTTCTCATGCTCGTAGCGGGCAAGGAGCGCGAGCGTGTTTCAAGTACCGAGTATCCGCAGGCGGCACCCGCGGTTCCCGTCTTCAAGCGCGAGACACCCGTAGTCACCGCGCCCATCGGGGGCAGATACAAGCAGAGCGGCGCGGGCAGAGTCACAAAGAGATCGATCCCGCTTTATGATCTTCCCGTCTCCGCCGGCATCGGCGAATATCTTGACGGAGACGCCGCGGAAAGCGTCAGCATCACGGTCAGCGAATCGACCGCGGGCGCGGACTTCGCTCTCCGCATCAGCGGCAACAGTATGGAGCCGAAATACCACGACGGCGACGTTCTTATCGTACAGAACTCAGAAGGCGTCGAGGTTGGCGAGGCAGGTATCTTCGTGCTTGACGGCGCGGGCTACTTCAAGGTCTACGGCGGCGACTGCCTTATCTCCCTCAATCCCGAATACGGCAGAATCATGCTCAAGGATTTCGAAAACGTATCCTGCATCGGCAAGGTGCTCGGACGACTCAAAAAGAGATAACATAAAAGTGCTCCTGTCGGCTTTCGCCGACAGGAG
>JAZSMP010000308.1:0-3739 GCA_045535915.1 Eubacteriales bacterium
GATATAAAGCGCATCCTCAAAGCCGTCAATAAAGTAGGCGGTAAGCCAAGCATCATCGTAGCCCGTAAGGAGACAGTACATAGCGTATTCGGGCAGGTAGGAATAGTAGCTTTCAAGATTTTCGTAATATCCCCCTTTTTCTTCGGGAGTGATCTTTTGTTCGTGCAGCCAGTTGCCGTAGTCGGAATGTCCAAAAACGTTGTTTGCCGCTTCCGTGACCTTGAGCTCGATGCCGTTTACCTTGATGGTCTCACCCTTTTGGGGGAGGTAGCTTGCGTCTACGGTTGCTCCGACCATCGCCTCTCCGGGCGCGAGGTCGATGCCGTAATCGGACGCGGCAATTATCGAGATACGATTGCTTTGCGAGAGGGTGTATGCAAGAGTGATCTCGTGGTAATATGCCCCAAGCTCACCGGACTCAACGATCGCGGCGATCTTCATATCGCCATCGCCGCCGTAATAGCTGTTATCAAGATGGCAGTTGATGAGATCGGCATAATCCGAAATATATTCGTAAGAGCCGGTTGCAAGGAAGGCGTCGGCGGCTTCCTTCGAAAGAACAACATCGTTTTTACCGAGATCTTCAATACTTCCCTTGATTACCTCGCAATCCTTGATCAGATAGTGCGGAAGAAGCGGGAGGGATGTGCTGTAGGAATCGGTGTAGCCATAACGGAAAGTTTCAAAAACACCGGTTTCGATCTGCAGGTACTGTCCCGACGTTGAGCGAAATCTTGAGGAATAGAGAAAGTCAACGCAAGCCTCGTCGGCGTGTACTGCTTCGGCGAGTTTTGCTTCGTCAAGGTCGCCTATGTTGATATAGAACATATTGAGATTCTTCGTTTCTTCAATATTGTCGTAGACCGCGATGCCCGATGCGCAGTAGGAGAGCAGAACTGTGAATATCAGCGCGAAAATGACGAGATAGGAGGCAGCAAAGACGTTTGAAGCCTTGGCAACCTTCTTGCCCTTTCTGATCTTTTTACCCGTCAGGATCTTGCTTCCGCTTTTAAGCGAAGAGAAGAATGAGAAGAGCGAACCGTATTTTTTGCCCTCAAAGGATTCAAGGAGCGACATATCGAGCTTGCTTGACTTCTTTTCTTCTTGCTTTTTCTCAAAAGTGCCCTCGTGGAGCTTGGTCTCGCCGTATTCATCGACAACGTGAACACCGGGGGTGTCAACGCGGAGATAGATCTTGCCGCCGTCATTGACGAGAGTGATCTTGACATTTTCCGCTGTCGGTTCGCCGTAGTAGTCGATATTTACGGAACCCGCGGCAGACTCGGTCTTTTCGTATTCACCGAGGTAGACGTGGTTTTTGTTTCTTGAGACGTAACCCGATTCGATATCGTTTTCGCGTACGGACGTGATCTTTCCGTCGGTGATGCCGATAACGCGGTCACAGTATTTGTCAACGAGATAGCCTTCGTGTGTGACGAGCAGAACGAGTCGCGTCTTTGCGATCTCGCGGAGGATATCCATTATCATAACGGTATTGGTCTCGTCAAGGTTACCCGTGGGTTCGTCCGCGAGGATGATATCGGGAGACTTGACTATCGCGCGTGCGATGGCGATTCGCTGTTTCTGACCGCCCGAGAGCGTGTCGGGAAATCTGCCAGCGTAGGGAGCCATTCCGACGGCGGAAAGCGCCGCCATCGTTCTCGAATGGATCACGTCGGCGTCCTTTTTGTCGCTCATTCCGCAGAGGCGGAGCGCGGCGGCTACGTTGTCAAAGCAGGTCTCACCCGTGCTCAGATTGTAGTTCTGGAAAATATAACCGATGTGGCGGTTGCGCAGAGCATCCGAATCCGTCGTTATCTTTTCGCCGTCGATCTCGACCGAACCCGAAAGATAGGAGTCAAGTCCGCCGATCACGTTGAGAAGTGTGGTCTTACCGCATCCGCTTCTTCCGAAGATGGCAACCATACCGCGCTCGGGGAGCTCCATTGTGATATCGTTGAGAACGTGGATCTCGTTCCCTTTTCCGCGGTTGAAGAATTTATGCAGAGAATTGATCTTAATCATTGAGCTCACCTCCCGTCAGAGTCTTTTTGACGCTTCCCTCAAAGAGCTTGCCCTGTTGCTTGAAGGAAACGCGGATCGCGATAAGAAGCAGGCCAAGGCAAATAAGGGCGTACTGCCAGCCGTAAAGATAAGTGAAGTATCCGTTGAATTCGGGCGACGTGAATATCAGCGCGGCAACGGCGAAGAGTCCGGCGGCGGCGGGGATGACCGCGATCACCGAGCGCATATACATCGAGATCTTGATAACAGCCGCCTTGATACCCATCGAGCGCATGATTGCGATGTCGTTTTTGAAGGAGACGATCGAGCGGGACTGGCAAAGTCTGATGAAGAATGCGAGTCCGATGACTCCGCCGAGCCAGATCGCAACCATAAGGAACACGATGAATCCCATTGCGAATTTTTCAAAGGGATCGGGCTCGTATTTGCTGTCCGAGAGGACCGCGATATAGCCCTCCTCCAGCATTTTTTTTGCCGCACGTCCGGCTTCCGCGTCATTCTTGAAAAAGAGCGAGAACTGACCGTATTCGTGTTCTACGTAGTAGTCGGCAAGCATTGTGACTGCGTCCATACCGATGGCGGGGATGTAATACATATCGAAGTTTGCCATATACTCGGGGAGCTTGTCGGCAAGCGCGTCCTCTCCGAGGTCGAGGATATTACCCGGCATAGACGGTACGTTCAGCGTTACTGCGCCCGTAAGGTTGTATCCCATTCCTTCGGGAACGTATACCTTGCTTCCGATCTCGCGGACAATGGCAAGATCGTATGCGGGGACAGTCTGGGTATTGCCGTACTTGTCTGGGCCGTAAATATAAACGCCTTGGTAATTTTGCATCTTTTTGAATGCCGCGATATGCGTTATCGTGTTGTATTCATCCTCGATCACAAAGGCGCGGGCGGGGAGATTGTTGTCGATGTAGTAGGAAATGCCCGTGACCTTGAAGCTGATGCCTTCAATATAAACGTTATCTTCGCCGAGGATGATATGTCTGTAATCCTTTTCCTCATGAATGGGGAGACGGAGAAGGATCTCGCCTGCCTCATCGGGAAGCTCGCCCTCATAGCTGAAATCGACCTCGCTTACGGTTTTCATAAAAACCTTGCCGCGGTCGTAAGAATAGTAATAATAGCCGTAGGGATTGTATATGCGGTTGATCGAGAGCGAAGTGTCGAGAAGGAAATCACAGCTTTGGTAGCCGAGTGCGGAATGCTTTTCGGCGAGCTCGGCGATCTCATCTTCGGTTGGGAGCGCACCGTCGCGGCGCACGGCAACGACTCGCCCGCTTTGGTACTCGAACATATCGTATGAGAATTCCTCGAGGATCGCGGGGTCAAAGCTGATCGAGGTCACGAAGAATACTCCGAGCATTCCTACAGCCATAAGCATACAGGTGAATATTGCAAGCTTTGGGCGGGATGCGAAAACGTGTCCGCCGAGTCCTATGCCGTCGCCCAGGTCGCGAAGGAATTCCTTGAAATTGAATTTTTTCTTCTTTGCGGGAACATATTCGTATTTCTTTTCCTCGGAAGCGGTCTCGGTTGCGGGCTTTTCACCTCTGTCAAATTCGACCGCGCCGTCGTAGATACGGATATGCCTTGTTGCAACTGCTTCGACTTCCTCATAGTTGTGGGTTACGATTATAAGGAGCTTATCCTTTGAGACCTCGCGCAGAAGCTCGATTATCTCCTTTGAGGTCGCCTCGTCAAGGTT
>JAZSMP010000305.1:0-2025 GCA_045535915.1 Eubacteriales bacterium
TTCTTGGCATAAAAAATCCCTCCTATGGTTAAATAGCCTTATACTATTCTACCATAGGAGGTTCTTTTTTTCAATGTCCGTTTTTAACGGACTTGTTCACTCGGCGAGCGGGTTTTATTTTATCTCCGGATAAAAGCAAATTTCAGCATTTTTTCAATAACAAACACCGAAAATGCGCAAACCGACAGCGACGAAGCGTAAATTACCGAATTTACAGTCACACCGAACCGTGCGGTGATCTCCCTGCATACGGGCAAGGCTGACGGCTTCGGACCGATATAAAACATATTAACGTCGGCGCCGGGAGCATTGAAGCAGATAAGATTTATCACAAAAGCTATCAAGCAAAGTGAAAAATACATCGCAACCGCAACCGCAAAATCGCGTTTGCCGAGTTCTTCGATCTTTGAAAAGAAGACGAAAAATCCCAAGAAGATCAGAATAAGATGCCAGATAAAGGAATGCAGAGTCAGCTCGAGCCATTCACGGCACATCGTCCCCGGCGCAATATAGGACGCCATACCGCCCATAAGTCCGAAAGTCGCAATGAAAGTCTTTGAGATCCGCGTAAAAGTATTTTCGGGAAGAATTCCGATCAGAATGCATAAGTACATCGGTATACTGCAAAGCTGAAAAGGGATCAGATCAAACCGGTATGCTCCCTCAACGGCGGTATATGCAAGCTGTTTGAAGATCTCCGAAAAAATCAGAAAGATGCCGATGAAGAAAAAGACCCGTTTTTCTCCTCTGCCCCTCAGCTTGCGCAAAAAGAAAGCGAGAAGTACAGCCGCTGGTATGCCGATAAAGAAAAAACACGTATGAAAAGTTCCCCATGCTTCGGGACGCTCCATCGGATGAAGCAAGGGCAAAAGATATTCGCGCAAAAATTCCGTCATCGTCTCACCTCCTACATGAAAATAATACAACAAAAAGCAAGCTTTGTCAAGTTTTTTATTTAACATTCGGGCATAATAAATACTAAATAATATGAGGTGTGCGATGAAATCAAAAAGAAATAAAATTTTCATTGGTATGGGTGCGGCGGTTTTATGTCTTCTTTTACTTGCAACCGCGTTTGCCGTTGACAATGCAAAAAGCGAAAAACGCAGGTATATCGAATCTTCGCAGGAGCTTGCGAGAAGTGACCTTGCCGACGCCGCCGCGATGCTCGAAGAAGCTGTACGCATGGGAGACACCGAAGCTGCCTTTCGCGCCGCGGGCATGGCTGAGGCTTACCTTTCTCGCACGGGCATCGAAAATTGCGGTGCGATCTACGCCGTCATTTCGGGTATCTGCACGGGAGAATACGGAATTGAAGTCTGTGAGGATTTCGCTCTCGCCGCCAAAAAAGCGCGGGACGGCGACGGCGGCGCGGCGCTCCGTGCACTCGCGGGAGGATCCGCAACCGAAACCGAATCTCTTGCGCCCGAAACGACCGAGGATGCGCTTTCGGCACGTGTCCTCAAAAGAATGGGCAGAGGAGGCGAGGATATCGCAGAAAAGAAGGCGCGTGCGTTTTGCTGCCCGAATGCGGTCTTCGAAAGATGCGAAACAGACGTTCCCGCTTCCTATAAATATTCGGGTGACAATATTTTCATCTCGCTTGGGGGAGACCGCACGCACGTAACTATGTATTGCTTTGACAGAGACCTTGACGAAAGATATACCGTGACCTCGGAAGACGCCGCGCATACCGTCGAAATGATCGTAAAAAAGGAAAAGCTGAAGCTTGACGGCGACCCCGAGCAAGCATTCGAGGACGGAATTTACCGCTTCTCCTACCGCTCGGAATCGGGCGTAGAGCTCGTGACCATTGAAATTTATTCAGACACGGGAAGACTGAGACGATACGACGCCGTCAATTATTATTCCAAAACCAATTGAAATCCGCCCCGTTTGCACCTTTTTATGAAAAACAGGAATATTTTTTCAAAAAGGTGTTGACAAACGGGGCAAAATGTGGTATCATATATTGGTCTCAAACGACCCATTAGCTCAGACGGTAGAGCACTTGACTTTTAATCA
>JAZSMP010000324.1:0-17876 GCA_045535915.1 Eubacteriales bacterium
CGGGAATCGAACAAAATTGGTTTTGTCGGGCAGATTTCCCAGATAACTGCAGTTCTTTCCTTGATAATATTAATATATAATCATCGGAAAGAACCTTGTTCTCGAAAAAATCTGCTCCGTCAAAACTGCTTCGCACCTCACGGCGAATTAATTTTTGATGGATTTTGGTGGGATTTTGCGAAGCAAGGTATTAACCTTGCGAGTGAAATCTTGCTAGGACGACAAGCCTAAAAGCGACAAAAATTAAGATTTTGAGGCTAGTTCGAGTTATTCTTGTCACCCTATATCACGCCGAAAGACGCGAAAAGTAATCGCCGTGAGGCAATTAGGTTCGATTTCCGTACGGCTAAATGTCCCTTCACTTACATAGACAACTTTTGTGCGAAAAGGTTACATTAAATTTTCCTATTTGAGCAATTTAATTACAGTTATATATAAAATTCGCTGAATTATCTGAATTGTTGCGCTAAAACCTTCGCCTTCTCCCTGACCGTGGGAGAAGGGGAACCGCGTGAGCGGTGGATGAGGGGTAGCGGTCTTTTACATTACTTCAGAAAATCAACCCAGCGCAAATTTTGCGTGTTGCTTGCAACACGCAGTGGGTTAAAGTGCGCAAACTGTACGAAATAAGGCTCCCAACCGCTTGGCGGTACATAGGCGGGACTTACGAACCCATATTTGCGCGTAAAGTTGTGCAGGAAAATTTAATTCAGCAGAGCGCAAATTCTGCGTGTTGCCGGCAACACGCAGTGGCTTAAAGTGTGCAAACTGTACGAAATAAGGCTCCCAACCGCTTGGCGGTTGGGAGCCTTATTTGGTGCCGGTGGCGGGACTTGAACCCGCACGATATCGCTACCAACGGATTTTGAGTCCGTCGCGTCTGCCGATTCCGCCACACCGGCGTTCGTAATATTATAACACATATTGCCCGAAAAATCAATACCCAAAGCCAATTTTTTATTTGCAGGCGAAATAAATATATTTTAGGTGTTGAATTATTATCCGAAATATGTTATAATTGAAACATCAACAATCCTTGATTTGCAATTGAAGAACAATTTAATTTTATGTAGTATAATATTGCTGTAAAAATATATCTTGGAGGTAAAGAAATGTTCCGAATCCTCATTGCCGAAGATGACCGCGAACTTCGTCAGCTCTTTTCACACGTACTGGCAAAGAACGGCTACAGCGTCGTAGGCGTCTCAAACGGCAAAGAAGCACTTGACGAGATCGAAGCCGGATACTTTGATCTGATAATATCAGATATTATGATGCCGGTAATGGACGGCTACGAGCTTGTCCGCTCGCTCCGCGAGGCTGAAAACCATACTCCCGTGCTGATGATAACGGCAAAGGACGCCTTTGACGCTATGCAGCTCGGATTTATGTCGGGTACCGACGATTATATGGTAAAGCCGATCAACGTAAACGAGATGATACTCCGCGTCGGTGCACTTCTCAGACGCGCACAGCTTATCAGTGAGAGAAGACTCACGATCGGCGAAACGACTATGGAATGTGATTCGCTGACTGTTACTTCAATGGGCGAGAGAATGATCCTTCCGCAGAAGGAATTCATGCTCCTTTTCAAGATGGCGTCCTATCCCGGCAAGATATTCACCCGTCAGCAGCTCATGGACGATATCTGGGGCTACGATTCGGGAACCGATACCCATACCGTAGACGTACATATCGGACGTCTGCGCGACCGCTTCCGCGATAATACCGATTTCAAGATAGTCACAATGCGCGGTGTGGGTTATAAGGTGGTGAAGTTGTGACGCTCTTTGTCAAACTCAAAAAGTTTTTGCGAAACCTTCTGAGCCTGAATTTCTATTTTACCGTTTTTACCGTTGCGGAAACCATGGCGGCTCTCGGTGTAGCAAGACTGCTTGCCGTAGCGTTCGGTATCGACCTGAACGATTCGCCCTTTGCGTACTTCTTTCTATGCGCCGTTTGTGTTGCGGCGGGACTTGCTGTTCTGATAAATTCCTTCTTCTTGCAACCGATAGAAAATCTCTCGGATTCTATGAAAAGAGTCTCGGGCGGAGATTTTTCGATCAGACTGAAAGAGCATAGCAAGATCAAGGAGATCGGCGAACTCAACAGAAGCTTTAATGCAATGACAGAAGAACTCGGTGTTACCGAAGTGCTTCAGTCAGACTTTGTTTCAAACGTTTCGCATGAGATAAAAACACCGCTTAATGCAATCGAAGGTTATGCGACACTTCTGCAGGATTCCGACTGTACCGATGCAGAAAGAGAAAGATACGTTGAGAAAATCCTTTTCAATACAAAACGCCTCTCCGAGCTTGTAGGAAACGTTCTGATCCTTTCTAAAATAGAAAGCGGTTCGGTTGACATCAACGCCGAACCCTTCCGCCTTGACGAGCAGATCAGACAGTCCATCATGCTTCTTGAACAGAAATGGGTGGGGAAGGATATTGAATTTGACATCGAGCTTGACGAGATCACCTACACGGGCGACCGCGTGCTTCTTATGCACGTATGGAATAACATTATCGGAAACGCTGTTAAATTCAGCCCCAAGGAAGGTTTGATCACAATAAGACTTACCGAAGATTCCGATTCTGTTTCCTTTTGGGTCGACGATTGCGGACCCGGCATAGGCGAGAGCGCGATGAAGCATATTTTTGATAAATTCTATCAGGAAGACAGCTCGCATAAACAGCACGGCAACGGTCTCGGTCTCTCGCTTGTCAAACACATCGTAGACATGCTCGGCGGAGAAATTATCGCCGAAAATCTTCCCGAAGCTGGTTGCAGATTCAAAGTTCTGCTGAAAAAGTGATAAAAATATCAAATTATCGAAAAAATATTTGAAAAAGGTATTGCATTTTTCTTCAACTTATGGTATAATATTCGAGTGTGTGACAGCACACGGGGAGCGGTCCTCTGCATGCTCGGTATGAACGCTCTTACATCACTTCTATAAAGGAGGAAAAGGTAATGGATTATATTGCAGCTATTACCAAGGAGCATCTTAAGTCTGAACTTCCCGTAGTTAATGTCGGTGATACCGTTCGTATCCACAACCGCATTAAAGAGGGAGCACGTGAGAGAATCCAGCTTTTCGAAGGCGTTGTCATCGCAAAGCACGGCGGCGGAATCTCCGAGACCTTCACTGTAAGACGCGTTTCTTACTCTGTTGGTGTTGAGAAGACCTTCCCCATCCATTCTCCCAACGTTGTTAAGGTCGACATCGTTCGTTCCGGTGTGGTCAGACGTGCAAAGCTCTACTATCTGCGTGACAGAGTGGGCAAGGCTTCCAAGGTTAAAGAGAAGATCTAAGCTTACCTGCATCAATAAAAGACACCTCGATTTCGGGGTGTCTTTTATTGTTTTATACTTGATTTGTGCCTTGATATGTGATATAATTGAGAAAAAAGTTCGAGGTGCATATTATGAAAAAATTCGATATCGTTGTTGTCGGCGGAGGTTTTGCCGGAGCAGCTGCCGCTATAAGCGCGGCGAGACTCGGAAAGAGCGTTCTGCTTATTGAAAAATACAATTGCCTCGGCGGTGCGGCTTGTTATGACCTTGTCAACCCTTTTATGCCATATTTTACAACCGATCCCCAAAGTGGAGAAAGAATAGACCTCAGTTGCGGTCTTTTTACAGAGATAGTTGACCGTCTGCGCGCTCTCGGCGGAGCTAAAAACGATAAGAGAAGTCTGCCTTTCAACGAAGAAGTGCTGAAATATCTTCTCAACACTATGGCGCTCGAAAGCGGAGTCGATCTGCTTTATCAGACCTACGTTACAGGCGTGAGAAAGGGCGGAGAACGTATCGAAGCCGTATGTATTTCAAACGTTTCGGGAAATTCAGAAATTGAGGCTGATTGCTTTATTGATGCTACGGGCGATGCTAATCTCGCGGTGATGGCGGGATGTCCTTATAAACTCGGAAGAGAATCAGACAACCTTTGCCAGCCTATGACGCTGTGCTTCAGACTTGCCGGAGTAAAATCCTATGATTCCGGGCTCAAAGCAAGAATAAACGCACTCTACAACGAATATCAGGTTTCCGGCAAGATAAAGAATCCCCGCGAAAACGTACTGATCTTCAGAACGCTTGTTGACGATATCCTTCATTTCAACACCACCCGTGTGGTAAAACTCGACCCGACAAACGCCGAAGACGTGACCCGTGCTGAAATCATTGCACGCGAGCAGGTATTTGAAATGTACACTTTTCTTCGCGATAATTTCGAAGAATTCGCCGAAAGCACGCTTATCTCAACAGGTATGCAGATCGGAGTTCGCGAAAGTAGAATGATCGAGGGCGAATATACTCTTACAAAGGAAGACCTCCTTTCCTGCGCTTGCTTTGACGATTCAATAGCTGTCTGTAATTACGACATAGATATTCACAGCCCCGACGGAAGCGGAACGAGCCATTACTATTTCCCCAAGGGCGAGTATTATACCATACCATACCGTTGCCTGATCCCCAAGAATGCTGAAAACCTTCTCGTTGCGGGAAGATGCGTTTCTGCTACTCACGATGCCCAGGCGTCGCTCAGAATAATGCCTACTTGCGCAACTCTCGGAGAGGCGGCAGGTGTTGCCGCTGTACTTGCACTATCAAAAGATGCAACTGTGCGTGATATTGATGTTGGTTTACTCAGAGAGATTCTAAAGAAGAACGGGGCAAAAGTGGATTAAGTGCCAAAATCTGCTGTCTCCCGGAAATGAATAACAGCCTCCGTGCTCTGCCGATACTAATTTCAGCAAGAACACGGAGGCTCTTATGTATTGCGGAAAAGTAGAAATAAGCGGTATCGACACTTCAAAACTGAAGGTCCTTACCGATGATGAAAAAGAAGAGCTTTTGAGGAAGACAAAATCGGGAGATACTTTTGCCCGTGAGGAACTGATCTGCGGAAATCTGCGGTTGGTTCTCAGTATAATCCAACGCTTCGGAGGCAGAAAGGAATCTCCCGACGACCTTTTTCAGGTCGGATGCATCGGACTGATAAAAGCTGTTGACAACTTCAACATCGATCTTAACGTAAAATTTTCAACCTATGCAGTGCCTATGATCATCGGCGAGATCAGAAGGTACCTCAGAGACAATAATGCTATCAGGATCAGCCGTTCGATGCGCGATCTCGCATACCGTGCGCTATCGGCAAGAGAGGAAATTTCGCGCGAAAAGCAGATCGATCCGACGTCGGATGAGATAGCGGAGAGAATAGGAGAGAGCAGAGATGCCGTCGTACGCGCGATGGAGGCTATCGTTGAGCCTATCTCGCTTTACGAACCCGTATTTACCGAAAACGGAGATTCGCTTTACGTTATCGATCAGCTTGCCGACGTCGGTGCGAGCGACGAATCCTGGCTTGAAAACATTGCGCTCGCCGAAGCACTGCAGACTCTCGGCGAGCGTGAAAGAAGAATAATCGATATGAGATTCTACAAAAACAAGACTCAGATGGAGATCGCCGAAGAGATTGGAATCTCGCAGGCGCAGGTCTCGCGGCTTGAAAAGGGCGCTCTCGAAAGAATACGCAAGCAGATCATATAAAACGAGCGGTTGGTATCGGAGTTTCGTCAAATATGATCACGCTGTCGGCACACTCGCGAGCGAAATCAACGTCGTGCATTACGGCGAGAACGAGGGAGTCTTTGGTGTGCGATTTTATTACAGATGCCGTGAGTTCTGCGGTTGCTCTGTCAAGATTTGCAAAAGGCTCATCAAAAAGGTAAATGTCAGCTTTGACAGCCAGAGCGCGTGCGACAGAAACCCTCGCCTTCATTCCGCCCGAAAGCTCGTCGGGATAAACGTGTGTATCTGTAATACCCAGCTCATTTAGCAACGCTTCGGCTTTCCGGAGCGTTGCTTTTTTACCTCCGATAACCAGATTGACATTCTCTGCAGTGTTCAGCGTGGAAATCAGACGCGGCTCCTGAAACGACATTGAGATGATAGAATTATCTCGTTCAATACTTCCGGAATCGGGTTTTTGAAGTCCCGCAATTAAGGATAGAAGAGTGCTTTTTCCGTGCCCCGAAGCACCGCAAAGCGCGATAAAACCCGAATCGGGAAAGGAAAGGTTGAGATTCTTTATTACTTCCTTGCCGTCAAAGCTCTTGGAAAGATCTTTAATTTGAAGCATTTATCTTTCTCCTTCCGATTGCTGACAGAAGTATGCCGATGACTTTTTCGATCAGAAGGCTCAGAATGATTATCACGGCAGTCCATGCAAGCAGATCCGCGGGTTCCATATAGCTTTTCGCATCCGAAAGCCTCTTTCCGATCGAGTTCGGAATATATGCAACGACCTCTGCGGCGATCCCCGCTTTTATCGCGAGTCCTACGGAAGTAGTCAGTGCAGAGCAGAAGTACGGCATTATAGAAGGGAAATATATGTTTCTTATCTTCAGTATCCACGGGATGCGGAACACGTATGCCATTTCAAGAAGTTCACGCGAAGTTTGCGATATGCCCTCACAAAGATTTCGGTATAGTACCGGAAAGATCATAATGAAGGTGATTGTGGACGGAATGATCTCACGCTCGAAAATGAAGATCGCGATGAGAATGAATGATACCACGGGCGTCGACTTCATGAGCAAAACCGCGGGTTCAAAAAGCTTTTTTGCAATCTTTGAACAAGAACATACAGCCGACGTAATAAAGGCGGCAGGAATTGCAATCGCAATTCCGATTAGTATTCTCAAAAGCGACAGAACGGTAAAATACCAAAACTGCTTCATGAGCATAAGCTCGCAAAGTCTTATGAAAGTTTCTGTAGGTGTCGGAAAAATCAGAGGATTGTTGACCGCCCAAGCACCGATATACCATAAAGTCAGCCAAAAGATAATGACTCCTGTGATTGTGGCGAGTTTTTTCAGAATTTTCATGTTTTATCCGAAAATTTTGTCATCGGGCAAAGCACCGCCAACCGAAGTGGGAGTGCATTTGTAAAGCGCTCCCCAGAATTCATTCAGAGCCTTTTTCATTTCTTCGCCGACCAGGTAGGTGATGTTGCAGCGGGGAAGTGCGTTTTTTACAAGTTCTTCGTTTGCGGCAATACCCGCGGTAACGACAGCAGATGCCGCTTTTTCTGCATCTGAATTGAGCATGGTCACTGATCCTTCGTATGCTTTAAGGAAGTTTTCGACCGCAACGGGGTGCTCCGCAATAAATGCCTTTCTTGCGACGATACATCCCTGAACGAGCTCGGTCCCGGTCAGCGTCTTCCACTCTTTTGTGAAATCAAGTGCAACTTTGAGTGACTGGTTTTTTGTCATCGCCGCAGTAACCTTCGGCTCGGGAAGTACGCCGAGGGAAGCCTTACCGCTTGCGAGCGCGGCTGTAAGCTCATCGGGGGTGGCGTATGTGTAGTCAAGAGTCACTTTGTCGGTGAGTCCGGAAAGCTCAAGAAGCGTCTTGAGGACGTTTTCGGGATTTGAACCGCTTCCGGGAAGGTAAACGGTCTTGTCCTTGAGATCCGAGAGGGATTTGACGCTTTCTCCGTTTTCTATCAGATAGAGAACACCGAGAGTGTTTACGGCGAGTACCTCGATACCGCCCTGAGTTTTGTTGTAGAGAACAGCCGCGAGATTGGTAGGAACTGCCGCGATATCAACGCTGCCGCCGATCACAAGAGGGGCGACGAGAGTTGCATCCGCGTAAAAATCGATCTTGGCATTCATGTTGTGATGAATACCGTTCTGAATGTCGCAGTAAAGAGGGGCTATACCGAATCCCGTGGTTCCGTTGAGAACGGCAACGCGGATTTCAGCAAAATCAGCAGGGGCTGTGGCTTCATCGTGAATGGTGTCTTCGTTTTCTCCCTGATTGCACGAAACAAGAGAGAAAAGGCAGAGGAGCGCAAGCGTGAGTGCGATAATTCTTTTCATAATAATTATGTCCTTTCTTGACTGTTAATTTATATTGTTGAGTTTTTCTTGAGAAATAACGGAAACGGTTTTTCCGTCTCGCTTTACTGCGCCTTCGTTTTCAAGCGAATCAAACGCGCGGTAGAGGGATGCCCGGCTTAAATCGAGCGCATGTGCCAATGAAGTCATCGACATGCCAAGCTCAACTGTTCCGTCCGAGTTCAGCGGAGAACTTTTGATATAAAGCGCGAGCTTACGTTCCGAACTTCCTGCGGTAACGCAGTCGATCTTGGAATTCAGAAATGATATTCTGTCAGCGAGAAATGAAACAAGATTGCGTCTGAATGCGGGTTCCGATTCGAGTAACTTTTCGAAGGATTCTTTGCGTATGAAAAACATTTCGCTTTTTCCGTCTCCGCAAGCTACAGTTCTTGTATTCGGAGGAGAAGCGGCGAAAATACCGGCAACACCGATCATATTTCCGGGCGAAATAAACTTCAGTATAGTGCTTCTGTTTTTGTCACCCGAATATATTACTCCTCGACCCGAAAGAAGAATACCCACAGCAGGAAAAAAGTCCGCCTTCATATCCTCACCCGAACGAAATGAAAGGAGTGTTCCTTGGGATAATATCAAATGCTCTGTTAAGCGTCTGTCGCAATCGTCAAACAGAGGCTGACATAAAATCAAATTTTTATAGCTTTGCTTCATTATACCACCAAAATGTCTCAAATGATACATAATATCAAATATTATATCATAATTGCCTCTAAAAATCAAGCATTTATTTTTTATTTTTGAAATAATTGTATTGACATAATTCGCGATTTGTTATATAATATAATAGAATTATAATGCGAAAGTGTGGGTATTTAAATGACACTCGTAATTTTAGCCGCGGGAATGGGTTCCCGTTTCGGCGGTATGAAACAGATAACCCCCGTTGGTCCTTCGGGAGAATTTATAATCGACTATTCCTGCTATGATGCAATCAAGGCAGGATTTGATAAAATTGTATTCGTTATCAAGAGAGAAAACCTCGATATTTTCCGCGATACTGTCGGCAAGCGTGTTGAAAAGCACGTCAAGGTCGAGTACGCTTTTCAGGATATGAATGATATCCCCGCTCCTTTCTCGGTTCCCGAGGGTAGAGTGAAGCCTTGGGGTACCGGTCATGCGCTTCTTGCAGCAAGAAACTGCGTAGACGATAATTTTGCCACCATCAATGCCGATGACTTTTACGGTGCTGAATCGTATCTCATAATGGCTGAATTCCTTAAATCTGCAGAGCCTATGCAGTTCGCAATGGCAGGATATAAACTCTCTAATACCCTGACCGAAAACGGTACCGTTTCAAGAGGTATCTGCCTTGCGGATGAAAACGGAATGCTCAGCGAGATCACCGAAAGAACCGCTATCCGTCCCGCGGGTGATGATGCTGAATTTGAAGATGAGGGTAAATGGATCCCCGTAAGCGGTGACAGCATTTCGTCAATGAACTTCTTCGGCTTTACCCCTGAAGTCTTTGACTTTGCCGCTGAAAAATTCAAGAGCTTCCTTGAAAGCATCAAGGATCCGCTTAAGAGCGAATATTATCTTCCTTCCATTGCGTCTCTTGCAATGGAAGCCGGATTGGCTACAGTAAAAGTATGCCCTACTCCCTCGCGCTGGTATGGTGTAACTTATGCCGCAGACCGTGAAGGTCTTGAAGGCAAGATCCGCGAAATGATAGAGAGCGGCTTATATTCATCCGATTTATGGAGGTCAATTTAATATAATGAACGAAATCTTTGAAATAGCAAAAAAGTTCAACCTGCCGTCCGAGCCCGTTGGATACACTGAATGTAAGATCGGACATATCAATTCCACCTATTTTGTTGATTGCGAAAACGGAGATAAATACGTTCTTCAGAATATCAATACGGGGATTTTTAAGGATCCCGATATCCTTATGGACAATATTGTAGGAGTTACCTCGCACATTCGCAAGAAGCTTGAAGCAGAAGGCAAGGACCCTCTCCGCGGAACTCTCAAATTTTTCTGTTCGGCCGACGGACTTTACTATTATAAAGATGAAGCTGGCAGATGTTGGAGACTTTATAAGTATGTCGATGATGTTGATTGTTATCAGAGCGCAGATTCTACAGAGCTTCTCGAACGAGTAGGAATGGCATTCGGACATTTCCAGATGCAGCTTGCTGATTATGACGCAGGCGAACTACGTGAAACGATCCCGAATTTCCATAATACCCAGTCAAGATTCAACGATTTTAAGATAGCACTTGAGAAGGATACTGCCGGCAGAGCGTTTGCCATCCAAGAGGATATAGCCTTCGTTCTCGAGCATCGCGAGGTTTGCTCGTATATAATGGATAGAATTGCTGACGGAACACTTCCTCTCCGTGTTACTCATAACGATACAAAACTCAACAACATTCTTATGGATCACGAAACAGGAGAGCCTGTATGTATAATCGACCTTGATACCATAATGCCCGGCTCGGTTCTTTTCGACTTCGGCGACGCGATCCGCTTCGGCGCATCAAGCGCGGCTGAGGACGAGACCGATCTTTCCAAGGTCTATATGAGAGAAGAAGCGTTTGATGCTTTTGCCAAGGGATTCGTTACCGGACTCGAAGGCTCACTTTCCGAGGACGAGATCATGGAGCTTCCCATGGGCGCTCTTGTTATCACCCTTGAAACCGGTATCCGTTTCCTTACAGATTATCTCAACGGCGATACCTATTTCAGAATCCACTATCCCGAACATAATCTTGACCGTGCGCGTAATCAGTTTGCGCTCGTTCGCGATATGGAGAAGAAGATGCCCCGTATGCGCGAAATTGTTAAAAAGTATCTTTAAACTGAAATTTATTAATACAGAGGTAAATAAAATGGCTGTTCTTGTTACCGGCGGCGCGGGCTACATCGGCTCGCATACAGTGGTTGAGCTCATCGAAGCTGACCGCGAAGTTATCATCATCGACAATTTCTCCAACAGCAAACCCGAGGTTCTCAACAGGATCGAAAAAATCACGGGCAAGCGCCCCAAGCTCTATGAATGCGATCTCCTCGATCTTGAAGCGACCCGCAAGGTATTTTCCGAAAACGAGATCGACTCGGTTATTCATTTTGCAGGTCTTAAGGCAGTAGGCGAATCCTGCGCACAGCCCCTGCGCTACTATAGTCACAATTTCAATGCAACATTCAACCTTATCAGCGCCATGATCGAATACGGCGTCGGTACTATCGTATTTTCTTCTTCAGCAACAGTTTACGGTTCACCGAAGACCGTTCCGATCCGTGAGGATTTCCCGCTTTCTACCACCAATCCTTACGGCGAGACCAAGCTTGTTATCGAGAGAATGCTCAAGGATATCTGCGACGCAGGAGAGCTCAAGAGCGTTTCTATCCTACGTTACTTCAATCCCATCGGAGCACACGAATCGGGACTGATCGGTGAAGATCCTAAGGGCATCCCGAATAACCTCCTTCCTTACATCAGCCAGACCGCTATCGGAAAGCTCGAAAAGCTTCACGTATTCGGCAACGATTATCCCACTCACGACGGCACCGGCGTACGCGACTACATCCACGTAGTTGACCTCGCAAAGGCACATCTTGCGGCACTTGACAGAGCTATGGCGGTAAGCGGCACGGAATATTATAATGTAGGTACCGGTGTAGGCTATTCGGTTCTCGATATTGTCAAGGCGTTCGAGAAGGCAAGCGGCAAGAAGGTTCCTTACGTTATCGATCCCCGCCGTCCCGGCGATATCGCAGAATGCTATGCTGATCCCACACTCGCAAAGAACGTTCTCGGCTGGGAAGCAAAGTTCGATATCGAGCGTATGTGTAAGGACGCCGACCGTTGGCAGTCGATGAACCCAGACGGATATACCGACTGATATGATTAATAAAGTGCGTTACGGAGAGATTGATGGCAGAGAAGTATCTCTCTACATATTGAAAAATGACTGCCTTGAGGTCAGCCTTTCGGATTACGGCGCAACCATCATCCGTGTCCGCCTGACCCTCAAAAACGGTGAAGTACGCGACCTTGTCCGCGGTTACGATTCTTTCGACTCTTATGTAAATGCCGACGGTTATCTCGGCGCGGTGGTCGGACGTGTCGGAAACAGAATTTGCCGCGGTAAGTTCAGCCTTGACGGCAAGGACTACGAGCTTTATTGCAACAACGGTGTAAACCACCTCCACGGCGGTAAGATCGGATTTGATAAGAAGATCTATGACACCGCTGTCGACGGAGACAGCATCCTTTTCTCGGCAACCTCTCCCGACGGTGAGGAAGGCTATCCCGGTAAGCTCGACTATTCCGTAAAATATACTCTTTCGGGTGCTTTGCTCCGTCTTGACTATTATGCGGTTACTGACAAAGCGACTCCCGTGAATCTCACAAACCACGTTTACTTTAACCTCATGGGAAGCGGAACCATTTATTCCCACAGAATAACAGTTGACGCCGACCGCTATATTCCGACAGATGATACTCTTATTCCCACTGGCGAGATCGCGAAGGTCGACGGTACACCCTTTGATTTCAGGGAGGAGAAGTATCTGAGCGCAGGAATCCTCGGCACGCATAAGGATATCACCCTCGGCGGCGGACTAGACCACTGCATCGTCTTTACAGACCGCGGAGAGGGAATGTATGAGAGGGTAAAGGTCACCTCCCCCGACGGACTTGTTACTCTCAAGACCTATACCGATATGCCCGCAGTACAGCTTTACAGCGGCAACTTCCTCGGCAATAAGGAATTTCCCTTCAGAGGCGGCGAAAAGCAGATCAAGCGCGCAGCTTTCTGTCTTGAGACCGAAGCCATGCCCGATTCGGTAAACCACGCAAACTTTACAAATACCGTTCTCCGTCCCGGAGAAGAGTATAAGACCTCAACGGTCTATGAGTTCATTGCAAACTGAAATGAAAAAACTTACTTATGCTAAAGCTACGGGAGATCTTCCCGTAGCTTTGCCTTATATGATCGCTCTTGCCGTCTGCTGTCTTGTCATGTCGGCAGTAGAGCTTATATTTACACCGACATATTTCGTCAAAGCCGCGATAAAGCTTGCACTTTTCGTGATAATTCCCATGTCGCTTATTCTTATTCGCAAAGAAACGGCAATGCTTCGCTTCTTCAAGCCGAATAAGAAAACACTTCTCCCGATGCTCGCGTTCGGCGTACTGATGTACGGTTTTATAATCGGCGCATATTTTCTGCTCGGGAAATGTTTCGATCTTTCGGGTATTACTTCGTCGCTTGATGAAATAGGAGTCACAAAACAGAATTTCGTATTTGTCGCTCTCTATATTGCCGTTTGCAATTCATTCCTCGAGGAGTTTATCTTCCGCGGATTCGGATTCATAGGACTCTCCGAAAAGCTCGGAGCAAAATGGGCGTGTATCTTCAGCGCGATCTGCTTCGCCCTCTACCATATCACAATGATGATCGGCTGGTACTCTTTTTGGCTTACGGCGCTCATCATTTTCGCACTCTTTGTCGGCGGAGTGATTTTGAATCTCCTCGACAGCAAATGCAAGACTGTCTACCCCGCTTGGATAGTCCATATCTTTGCCAATCTTGCGATAAATACGATCGGAATGATATTGTTTGGAATATTTTGATATTAATGAAGCTTGTTTTCGAACAAGCTTCATATTTTTACTTCCTTCAGCATATAATCAAATGCAAAGGAAGGTGAATTAAATGAAAATTCTATCCCGTTTATCTGATTTCTATTACAGACTCGACCGCAAAAAGCTGTGGATCATATGGACAGCCAATATACTCTGGATAGTCCTGCTTTTTTCATACATTTGCTGCCTCGAATCATACGCCGCATCTTGGGAAGACAACATTCCCGCGCTGTCCCCGCTTGACTGCAAAAGTGCCGTGCTTATGGAAGCTGAAACGGGGCGGATTCTCTATGAGCAGAATGCCGACGAAGCGCTCCCTCCCGCATCGGTCACAAAGGTCATGACACTTTTACTTGCCATGGAGGCAATTGAAAAAGGAAACATAACACTCGATCAGATGCTGACGGCATCCGAGCATGCCGCTTCTATGGGCGGAACGCAGGTCTTTCTCGAGGTCGGCGAGCAAATGAGCGTAGAAGACCTCCTTAAATCGGTTATAATCGCATCGGCAAACGATGCCGCCGTGGTTCTTGCCGAGTCAATCGCGGGTAGTGAAGAATCCTTTGTTTCCATGATGAATATCCGCGCCGCAGAGCTCGGAATGAAGAATACGCATTTCGAAAACACAAACGGTCTTGACGATACCGTCACAGATCACGTTACCTCGGCGCGTGATATCGCGTTAATGTCGCGCGAGCTTATCAGCCACGAAAAAATTCTTGAATACAGTTCTATCTGGATGGACACCGTGCGCAACGGCGAATTCGGACTGACGAATACCAACCGCCTTGTACGTTTCTATAAAGGCGCAACAGGACTGAAAACCGGCTCTACTTCAAAGGCAAAATTCTGCATATCAGCAACGGCTAAACGCGACGGCATGCACCTTATCGCAGTAATCATGGGCGCGCAGACAAGGGATATCAGAAATGCGGAAGCCACCAAGCTTCTCGACTGGGGATTTGCAAATTATTCGCTTTACAAATACGATCCTTGCGGACTCGGCGAAGTGAAACTTCTGGGTTCTAACAGAAGCACTCTCGAATGTAAGACCGACGGCATCGCTCTTCTTGTACCTAAAGGATCAGCTGAAAAAATAACCGCAGAGATTAATCTTCCCGAAAGTGTCAAAGCTCCGATATCTGCGGGGGAACAAGTCGGTAATATTTTATTTAAACTTAACGGAGATGCTATCGGTGAAGCAAAAATCCTTTCTTCTGCGGATGCAAACCCTATATCTTTTGCCGAATTGCTGTTTATAATGCTCCAAAAATTTATTTTATGGTAAAATATTAACGAATAAATGAAAATAGTGTTGAAATTTCATTCGTTTTGTGATACAATATATAAGTAAAAATATATTCCAAGGATGGACATTCACATGGCACTCAAACTTGACGATAAGTTTATTAAACCTTTTATCACCGATGAAGAGATCGCGGCTATCGCTCCCGAAGTTGAGGCTGCGGCGGCAGCGCTTCGTGCGGGCACGGGTAAGGGCTCCGAAATGCTCGGATGGCTGAACCTTCCCGAGAACTATGACAAAGAAGAGTTCGCAAGAATAAAGACAGCGGCAGAGAAGATAAAGAAATCCTGCGATGTCTTTATCGTTATCGGCATCGGCGGTTCCTATCTCGGCTCCCGCGCGGTTATTGAATTCCTGCGTTCTCCCAGATATAACCTTCTCAAGAAGGATACTCCCGATATCTATTTTTCGGGTTGCAATATCAGCGGCAGTGACCTTGACGAGCTTCTTGCTATTTGCGAAGGACGCGATGTTTGTATCAACGTAATTTCCAAGTCGGGCACCACCACCGAGCCCGCAGTTGCTTTCAGATATTTCCGTGCATGGCTTGAGAACAAGTATGGCAAGGAAGGCGCAAAGGACCGAATTTTCGTTACCACCGATAAGGCTCGCGGAACGCTGAAATCATTCTCGACCGATGCCGGCTATGAGACCTTCGTTGTTCCGGATGACGTCGGTGGACGTTTCTCGGTTCTTTCCGCAGTCGGACTTCTTCCCATCGCTGTCTCGGGCATCAACATCGACGAGCTCATGGGCGGTGCTGAGCAGGCTATGAAAGCACTTGCATCGGGCGACGTTTATACCAACGACGCATACAGATATGCCGCACTCCGCAACATTCTTTACCGCAATGGTAAGGTTACAGAGATCCTCGTCGGATATGAGCCTTATGAGCAGATGTTCTGTGAATGGTGGAAGCAGCTTTACGGCGAAAGCGAAGGTAAGGACGGCAAGGGACTTTATCCTTCTTCCGTAATCTTCTCGACCGACCTTCATTCTCTCGGTCAGTACGTACAGTCGGGTCTCCGTACAATCTTCGAGACGGTTCTTTCTGTTGAAACTCCCGATAGCGACGCAAAGGTTCCGAATGATCCCGCAAATATCGACGGACTCAACTTCCTCTCCGGTATGCCTATGGCAGAGGTTAACCGCACCGCAATGAACGGCACGCTTCTTGCGCACGTTGACGGTGAGGTTCCCAACATCGTTCTCAGACTCTCCGACAGAAGCGCACTTTCTCTCGGATACATGATCTATTTCTTCGAGCTTGCGTGTGCTGTTTCGGGATACGTTCTTGACGTAAATCCCTTTGATCAGCCCGGCGTTGAGGCGTACAAAAAGAATATGTTTGCCCTTCTCGGTAAGCCCGGATACGAAGAAATGACCGCTTCTCTCCGCGCAAGACTCTAAAATTTTTAAAATTGTGCGTTTTTCGTTGAAAATATACTTGATTTTATCGGAAATCTATAGTATAATATTATAAAGGATTATAATTACCCAATACCCAGGAGGTCAATATGCTCAAATTAATTGTCGGAAAAAAAGGTTCCGGAAAGACTAAAGCTCTCATCAATATGATCAATGAGACTCTTGAAACATCGAACGGTTGCGTGGTTTGCCTTGAGAAGGGCATCAAGCTTCGCTATGATGTAAATTACCGTTGCAGACTCATCAACGTTGATGAGTACTATCTCTACGGTTCTTCCCAGCTCTACGGTTTCGTAGCCGGAATTCTTGCGGGCAACCATGACGTTACCGATCTTTACATTGACGGAACTCTCCGTATCTGCAACGGCGACGTTGAATCTTTCGAGAAGTGCGCTCATCATCTCGACGAGCTTGCTGACCGCTATCAGATGAATATCGTCGTTACCGTTTCTCTCGCAGAAGAAGAGCTTCCCGAAGCTCTCAAAAAGTATATCTGATTTATTCGGATAGTATAAGTTGCATAGCCGGGTCTTTTTGAGGTCCGGCTATTGCGGAATTTTTGAAATAATTTAAGGATGTGATAAATATGGCTTACTATTACAAAGAACCTTCACGCACCTTCAGCGAATATCTGCTTATCCCGGGATATACTTCTCCCGACTGTATTCCCGCGAATGTCTCTCTTAAGACTCCTCTTGTGAAATTCAAGAAGGGCGAAGAGCCTGCGATCTCGCTCAATATCCCCATGGTCTCAGCAATCATGCAGTCGGTATCCGACGATAAGATGGCGATCGCTCTTGCGCGCGAAGGCGGAATGTCCTTTATTTACGGCGCTCAGTCCATTGAGAATGAAGCTGCAATGGTAGCAAGAGTAAAGAACTACAAGGCAGGATTCGTTGTGAGCGATTCCAATCTTACCCCCGATAATACCCTTGCCGACGTTCTTGATCTCGTACGCCGCAACGGTCACAACACCATTGCTATTACCGAAGACGGAACCGGAACCGGCAAGCTTCTCGGTATTGTAACCAGCAGAGATTACCGTGTTTCCCGTATGTCCACCGACGTAAAGGTTTGTGAGTTCATGACTCCCCTTGAAAAGCTCATCACTGCACCCGCGGAGACTACTCTTAAGGTAGCTAACGATATCATCTGGGAAAACAAGCTCAATTCACTTCCCATTGTAGATGCTGAGGGTAAGCTTCTTTACTTCGTATTCCGCAAGGACTATTCTGCGCACAAGGATAATCCTCTCGAGATGCTTGACAGCAAGAAGAGATTTATGGTCGGTGCAGGTATCAACACCCGTGACTATAAGGACAGAGTACCCGCTCTTGTTGAGGCAGGCGCAGACGTTCTTTGCATAGACGCTTCCGAGGGATATACCTGCTGGCAGAAGATGACTCTTGATTTCATTCGCGAAAAGTACGGCGACACCGTTAAGGTAGGCGCAGGTAACGTAGTTGACCGCGAAGGCTTCCGTTTCCTTGCCGAGGCGGGCGCTGATTTCGTCAAGGTCGGCATCGGCGGTGGATCCATCTGTATCACCCGTGAGCAGAAGGGTATAGGACGCGGACAGGCTACCGCTCTTATTGAGGTAGCTGCTGCTCGT
>JAZSMP010000026.1:0-16707 GCA_045535915.1 Eubacteriales bacterium
CTCAAACCGACTCGAGAAAACGACGCCGAAAACGCGTACGAATTTGCCGGATGGGACGAAAAGCTTACGTGGTACGTCAAGCGCGACGTAACCTACACCGCAACCTACACCTCGCGCCCGCTGACGGAGGCGGAAAAGGAAGCGGCACTCACGGTCAATGCGACGGAAGAAATTACCGAGCCCGCGGAAAACGGATGCGGAGCTGTACTGTCGCCCGTCTTGGGTATAATGCTTATCGGAACGTTTTGTCTCATAAAAAGACGGGCTAAGGATGATCTCGCTTAGCGAGAATGATTATTTTCCGATGGCAAAACGAAAGGAAGAAACCTGCTCAAAAAAATCGAGCAGGTTTCTTTCTTATTTAATTAATATCAAAATCAACCATAACGGGGCAATGGTCCGAGGAGAGGAAGGAATAATCGTCGAGGATGACTCGGAACATTTTTGCCGCAAGTGTGCTCTGATTATAGAGAAGCGCGTGGTCGATTGCTCTGTTGTAGGGGTTAGTGGGGATCTGGGGAACGAGATAGAGACGGAGTGCTTCGTCGTATGCCGAATAGCTGTGGTGAGTGGTAATGTCCATCGTATCGGGCGAGAGCTTCTGGAGGTTCAGGAATCCCTCTTTGTTGAGAATTCCGAAGGGCTCGGAGTTGATATTGCAGTTATAGTCGCCGCCGACGACGAAGGGGCAGTTATACTTTGACGTGATCATCTTTGCGACCTCGGCAAGCTGTGCCGCGTCCTTGAGACGTGACGCATTGCCCGCCTCGTCGCCCTTATAATAGAAGTGGGTAGATCCTACGGCAAATACGTCGCCGGTTGCCTTATCCTTGAATACCGCCCAGGTCACAGCCTTGGACTTATCGCCCGCGCCGTCATCGTAAAGGTGGTATCCGCATTCGAGAAGATCGAGCTTATCCGCGCGGTAAAGCATCGCTGTATAGTCGTGGGCGTTGCTGTTTGTGGGCTTGCTGGGTACGCCGGTGTAGCCGTGGCGCTTCATGAAAAGATGGTAAGAGGTCACCTTATCCGAGCTCTCCTGAAGTCCGATAACGTCGGGAAGATACTCAAGATGAAGCTCCGCCTGCATCAGGTTTCTCGTCTCTGCGGGATGCTCAGCCTGATGGCTTCCGTATATATTATTAAAGATAACTCTGTATTCACCCGCTCTCGTTTCGATATCCGATGCAAGCTCGGGCACGGCAACGCCGCTGTGTGTAAAGCCTTCTTCAATGGTGACCGTCTCGCCCTTGAAAAGTGTGTCGGTGAGATATTCGAGAAGCGCGCGGTAGCCTTCCAGACACTCTGCGGAAACATAGAGCTTATTGCCCGAAGCGCGGACGGAATAACCGTGCTTGGTAGTCACTTCGTCACCTCCGTGAGAGGTAACGCCGAAGACGATCTCTTTTCTGTCTTCCTTATCTGCGGTTGTAACAGACGCGAGATCGAGAACGTATCCCGCATCGCGCTCAAGCTCGTATGCAAAAAGTCGCGCATTTCTCTCTGCGGAATAGAGATCGTTCTTGGAGAATACTATTCTGAATTCGGAAAGATCCGAGCCGAGAAGCGTGCAACTTCCGATAGAGTACTTTTTATATGTATAAGCAAGAATATTTGCTTCAGTCATAACGATAGTTGCATTGCCCTGATCGTTCTTACCCTGCTTGATGAGGACGTCGTTGATAAAGCGGTCGCTCGCCTTTTCGATGGTATCGAGAGTAGTTCCCAAAAGAACGATCTTATCTCCGTCAAATGTGACTGTATAGTCGCGCGAACGCATACCGGGCAGAAACTTCTGCGAAGCCTCGCGGTTGGTCGGACCGAGAAGTATCTCGTACTGATGCTCGACGCCGATATCGCCGATGGGCTTATCAAGGATTCTGTCGCCGACGATCTTGAGCTCAACGCCCGTATACTTCTTGACGTGCTTACGCAGTTCGATCGCGATATCCTTTACCTCCGCGGCGAAATCCTCCGGGTAAACAATAAAGAACTCGCAGTTCTGGTTTTCGCTGAATTTCAGCTCTGCGGGCGCGGGCTCGGTCTCCTCGGGAATCGGATCGGTGGACTGAGCGTCACCGCTCTGCTCGGGTTCCTCCGAGGGTGTACACGCAGCAAAAGCGAAGAGCGAAAGGATGAGAGTGAGAATGATCAGATAAATACTGTACTTTTTCATTTGTGCCTCCATTATATCGGATGATTTTCTATATATTCGTCAAGCAACCTTGCCGCGAGTCTCACAGCCTCAAGGCAGGGTCTTCTTGCATAGTATTCGGCGCTTCTCTCCTCGGGAACGTAATGCGAGGAGACGGCATTTTCGCCCATTCGGGCAGTCAGGATATCGCGGCAGACGATACTTCCCCATCTTTCGGAAAAGGCGGTGCCGAGCTCCTGGATCCTTTTGTAATGCTCGCTTTTTTCGCCCGAAGCCGGCGGGACGGTAAACCCATAGAGCAATCCCGCAGCCATCGCAGCACCCGAAAAAGCTCCGCAGACCTCGCGCATTCTTCCGAACCCGCCTCCCATCGAGGAGGAAAGCCGAGCGGCTGTTTCGTATTCTATGCCGTGAAGGTCGCAGAATGCGCAGAATACTGCCTGAGCACAGACAGCTCCCGAGAGAAAAAGCTCTGCCGCGCGTGCTTCGTGAGGTGTCATTTTTTCATTGTTCATCAGAAATTATCACGCTTTCTCACAAAGCTGAGGTAACGCGTACCCTGAAAAGTGAGATCGCCGCAGTCGCCGACAACCAGAATACCGAACTCATTTTGCGGCACGTGAAGCTCCGCGCGGTCACCGCTGTCAAATTCAAAGGTCACGTAGTAGGAATAGCTGTAGTGATGGTGATGGTGATGATTGTGATTATGGTGATGCCTGTGCATATCCGAACGTTTGTCCACTATCTTCGCGTTCACGGTCAGACGGGGAGAATTGTCATTCTTTTTCTTTTCTTTTATCGTTTGTGAAAAAGTATAAACAAACATACCGATAACAAACATGAATACCAAAGGAACCATGATGAACGGCAGTGCAAACATAAATCCCATTGTCGATCTCCTTTATTTCATATTCTCGAAAAGTCTGCCGAGACAACCTTCAAGAAGAACGCCGTCGCGTCTTGGCTCATCGGCACCGTATTCAAGCGAATAATCTATCACGTCTGCGGTAAAATGCGAAGCATATGCCGCGCCCTTTTGCAGGACTTCCTTGTCATGAGGCTTGCCCGAGCGAATGATATAAGCAAGCAGAACCGAAGCGAAAAGGTCGCCCGTACCGGGATAATCGTTTCTTCTCGCGCGCTCGGAATGCATTTTTCCGAGACAGTAGGTACCGACACCGCCGTCAAAATGGATTCCGGTTATGATGCATTCGGCATTGGTGAAGTTGCCGATCCTTTCTGCAATCGTGCCGACAACCGCCTCGGCTTCATCAGCCGTCAGAGCCGAAAGATCGGGATAAGGTGTATCTGTCATCAGACACGCCTCGGTCAGATTCGGGGTGATGATATCGGCACGCGCGCAAAGGCGCTTCATCTCCGAGACGAGCTCGGGAAAACAAGCCGAGTAAAGCTTTCCGTCGTCGCCCATTACGGGATCGACGAAGATGAGTGTGTTTTCGTTTGCGGTTCTTCCGATAAAGTCCTCAACCGTCTTTACCTGCTTCTCACTGCCGAGAAAGCCCGTGTATATCGCGTCAAAATCAATCCCGAGCTCCGAAAAATGCTTTCCCACTGCCTCGATCGAGTCGTCAAGATCGCGGAAATGCATATCGGTAAATCCGCCCGTGTGCGTTGAAAGCAGAGCCGTCGGCACGGGGATCGTCTGTATGCCCGCCGCAGAGAGCGCGGGGATTATCACCGTCAGCGCGCATCTGCCGAAGCAGGAAAGGTCGTGAAGTGCCGCAACACGCGGCAATTTGCGTTTTGTGTTCATATTAATTCTCTTTTGTTTCAGTATCGTCGCTCACCAGACCGAAATATCTGTCAAGCACTTCTCTTGCCGCCCACGAGGCATTGTATCCGTTCGCGCCTCTCTCAAGGATGCAGGCAACAACGATCTCGGGTTCGTGGAGCGGAGCAAACGAGACGAAAACGGCATTGTTGCTTGCCGTCGAGAAGGTCTGTGCCGTACCCGTCTTGCCTCCCGCGCCGATCTCGGCGGGGAAATCTCCGAAGGCTTTGCGGAGATCGCTCGAAGAAGAAAGCACGCCCTGCATACCCTCGATGATCGCATCGTAAGCCGCATCGGCAATATCTACCTCGGCAAGGATCTCCTCTTCGGGAACGTACAGAGTCTCGCCCCCGAAGGACTTGACCTCGTAGAGCAGATGTGCCGCGTAACGTGTTCCGCCGTTTACGATCATGGAAATATAGTTTGATATCTGAAGAGGAGTATGCTCGCTGTATCCAACTCCGATGGAGGTTCGCAGAGTGTCACCCGGCATCCACGCCTTATCGTTTATCGGAATATTCAGTGTCTGTTTGTAGGCGGCATCGCCGAGGATCCCCACGTTTTCAGGAAGCTCGATACCCGTATTTTCACCCATTCCGAAGAGCGAAAAATATCTGTTTATTCTGTCGATACCCATGATCCTGCCAACCTCATAGTAAAAATAGTTGCAGGAAACGCTGATCGCTCGCGAGACCGTGATCGGTCCGTGTGAATTATGATAGTCGGTATAGTACCAGCACTCGGGCTGATAGTCCTCGTAGTAGGTGTAAATACCCTTGGTATTAATCTTGGTCGAGCTTGTGAAAAGTGAGCCCTCAAGGTAAAGGGGCTCTGCCATAGCCGCAACCGACATGCCGATCTTCGCCGTCGAACCCGGACGGTACTGTCCCATCAGCGCGCGGTTGGTATAGACCATACGCGGATCGTTCACAAGCTCGGAAAAATCCTTATTGAAGGTTGACAGGTCAAAGGTGGGATAGGAACCCATCGCAAGTATCTCGCCGCCCTTTGCGGTCTGAATGACTATTGCGCCGGCATCGCAGTCCTCGCCGTCAAGGTCGCCCTCGATCGTCGCCGATCTTTCAACAACGTACTTGATATTGTCCGCCAACGCGTCCTCCGACGCAATCTGGAGATTGATGTCGATCGTAAGATAAACGTCGCTTCCCGCACGGGGCTCCTTCGTCATCTCACAGCTGACGATGTTTCCGTCCTTATCTTCAACTATCGTCATTTCCCCGTCGATGCCGCGGAGATATTCTTCAAATGCAAGCTCGCATCCGCTGATACCGACCTTTGCAGTCACGGGATAACCGAGCGCGGAATAATATTCGGCATCTTCTGCAAGGATACGGCTGATTCTGCCGAGGATATGCGAGGCGTAACCGGGATAATGATACTGTCTCGAGTAGTCCGCCTTGAGAGATGCGCCTCTGACACCGAGCTCGCGCACCGCGGTTATAACGCTCATATCAATACCTTCGGCAAAAATATAGGGCTCGATAGCGGAAAAGCGCATCGCCTCCATCTCGTATCTGACGCGGATAAGTTCGCTGATCTCGCGCGGGGAATACATAAGCATTCCGTCTTCTTTCACCAAAAGATACTTTTCAGCAACAGCTTTTGCAATATCGGCGGCGGGAGCATCCTCGGGAAGCTCATATTCACCGATGATACGCGCAAGTCTCGCCTTTACCGTCGAGCTTTTGAGCACTTCAACGTCAAAGGTGATATCGGGGTAAACACCCTTGAATGGACATTGCTTTTCAGCACGAAAATCTGTTCCCTCAAGTGTGGAAAGAATAGCGAGGATATCGTCATTCTGCTCGGAATAGGTTTTCGCCATAGCCGAATAATCGTACATGAGCGAATAATTATATACGTTGCTGACAAGCTTGTTGCCGTTTCTGTCGTATATCTCACCGCGCATTGCGTAAACAATCGCTGTGCGGGTAGTGTAATCGTCGGTACTGATCTCGTCCTTCGAGCCGTAGATGCTCTGGATACGGAAGGCCGACGCTATATATAAAACGCAAACGATCACGAAAAACGCGGCAATGATGATATATCGGTAAAGATATTCGCTTCTGCCGTATTCGTTTGACGGCTCTTTTGCCGGCTCGTTATTATAATGGTCGTTCATACCGCGTCTCCTTTCGTTTGGTTTCAAATAAAAATTCACTTAATACAATAAAATCCGTTTTTTCGGCGGCTTCGCCGACGGAAAAACACCTTTTAGACGAGCCATGCGAGTCCGCGCGCCGAGGGGAGACGACAAAATCTATGATTTTGCCGTCGGCGATAAGCGCGCGCGTCTCAATTGAAAAACGCAGTTTTTCAATTGTCTGTTATTCCATTTCGATCTTCTTATGGAAGGGCCGGACTGTCATTCTGATCAGAAAATACATCGGCACCGAGCAAAGAAGAGTCAGAAAATATTCGGGTATTACGATCTCGGTAAAGATCAGGTACAGATTGACGTCGATTTCGGAAAACATAGAATGAATTACGCTGAGCAAAGCGCGAAAAGCCGCTCCAATGAGCATATAAAGCAGCCACGAGATAAAATTTCTGTTGAGAAACACACGACTGACAACTCCGAAAAAGTACCCGCAGAGCATATAGAAAAGCGGGAAAAACATCATATAAGCTCCGCTTCCGAATGCTTCGGCAATCACTCCTGCCGCTATTCCCGCAATCGCACCGCTTCTCTCGCCGTCATACACGGCAAGTCCGATGACAGATATCAGCAAAAGGTCGGGAGTTGCACGGAATAATCCCGATGCCGCAAAAAATGAGCTCTGGATCACTCCCGAGAGAAACACAGGCAGGGCGAACAGCAAAATTCTTCCGAGGACCTGCGAGGAAAAGAAGCCGTATCTTTTTTGTTCCTTGAATTCCATATCAGTCCTCCCGCTCGGAGTAGATATTGTATTCGGTTATGATCATCAGCTTTGAGACCGAATCGAGATCGGCAGCGGGCTCTACGGTCGCGGTCAACGTACGCGAAGCCTCGTCCATCCTGATCTCGGTGATCTTACCGATTATAAGTCCTCTCGGGTAAACGCCGCCGACACCCGAGCTTACGACCTTATCGCCGACCCGTATATCCGAATCGGGTTCGATATAGATCATTTGGCATATGCCCTCTGTACGGAGCTCGTAAGTGCCCTCAACAACGCCGAGAACACCCGATCTCTCAATAAATCCGCCGACCGCCGATGCCGTTTCGGTCAGAAGCACCGCCTTCGACCACGTTGCGCCGATCTCGGTGATATGCCCGACAAGTCCGTCCTCTGTAATTATCGGCATATTGACCTCAATGCCGTGGAGACTGCCCTTTGAGAGGGTGTAAACGGTTCTGTAATTCGTCGATTCGCGCCCAATGACAGTCGCGTCTTCAAAGAGAAAATCAACGTGCTCCTCCTTGATGCCGAGGAAGGAATTGAGAAAATCATTCTCTTCCCCGATAAGCTCGGCGTCGTAAACGAGGTTCTTATAGCCGTCGAGCTCGGCTCTGAGCGCCTCATTTTCGTCGCGCAGGTCTTCAAGAGTTCTGAAATACAACGAAAATCCCGAAAGGCCCTCACCAACCTTGGTGAACGCCCATCTGAAGGGAGTCGATACGGTTACAAGCGCGGAACGGATATAGGAGCCCTGCCCCATCGCGCAGAGAACCCCAGGCACGATCGACAAAAGCAGAGCGACAGCGAGCGATATTAAGAAAAATCTGCTCTTTATAAGTTTAAGAATGAATCCCATATCCTTGTCCCTTGATCTTTATCTGGCGCGGTATTTCGCCACGCCGCTGTAATTTCCTTCAATAACGCGTCCGATGCCGAGAGCAACGCTGTCAAGCGGCCTCTTTGCAACCGTAACGCGGACGCCCGTACGCTCGGTTATGAGTGCGGGCAGACCTCCGAGAAGTGCGCCGCCTCCCGCAAGCATGATGCCAAAATCGAAAATATCGGCAGAAAGCTCGGGCGGTGTATTCTCGAGTGCGAGTCTGATTGTGTCTATGATCTGATCGACCGACTCGCGCATTGCTTCTCTCACCTGCGCCGATGTGATCGTCATGACCGCGGGCAGACCCGTTCGCAGGTTTCGTCCTCTGATCTCGCGCTCACCGCGGTCCATGCTCGGATGCACCGATCCGATATCCTTTTTGAGTGCCTCCGCGGTGCCGTCGCCGATCAGTATCTTATGCTCGCGCTTCATATACTGCACGATCGACTCGTCAAGCACGTTGCCCGCGGTACGCAGACTGTGCGAGATAACGATACCTCCAAGGCTTATTACCGCGACCTCCGTCGTTCCGCCGCCGATGTCAACTATCATCGAACCGCGCGCCCCCGCGATCTTAAGTCCCGAGCCGATCGCAGATGCAATCGGTTCGTCGATCAGAGCAACGCTCTTGGCTCCCGCCCCAAAGGTTGCGTCCTCAACGGCGCGGCGTTCAACCTCGGTGACACCGTAGGGGATGCAGATCATGACGGTCGGACGCGAAAGAACTCCGCCCGCCGAAACCTTAGCGAAAAACGAGTGAAGCATACTTGCCGTCTTATCGAAATCGGCAATTACGCCGTCCTTGAGCGGTCTTTGTGCCACAATATTACCGGGAGTTTTGCCTATCATGCGCTTTGCCTCGCTGCCGACGGCAACAACTCTCTTGCGCACTTGATCGACCGCCACGACCGACGGCTCGCGCAGGACTATTCCCTTACCTTTCATGTATACCAGGGTGTTGGCGGTACCCAGGTCTATTCCCAAATGCTTTGACATTATATCACCTTAATCAATATCTTTTACGCGGATATCGAACTCCTCTTCGAGAAGAGTTTTTACCGCATGGATGGGCAGTCCGACGACGGAATACCAGTCACCCGTGACACCCGCAATGTAGAGCGCCGCGCGTCCCTGAACGGCGTAACCGCCTGCCTTGTCGTAGGGCTCATCGGTCGAGATATAGTCCTCGATCTCCTGAGCGCTCATTTCATCAAACGTAACGTATGCAGTTTCAACTGCAGTTGCGAATCTGCCGCGGTAACCGATGCAGATGCCGGTATGCACCGCGCTTCCGCATCCGCAGAGCATAGTCAGCATTCTGCGTGCGTCCTCTTTGTCCGCGGGCTTACCGAGTATCTCTCCGAAGCACTCGACAAGAGTATCGGCGGCAAGAATAACGCAGTCCGCAAGCTCGGGATGCGCATCGTAGAGTGCCTTTGCCTTTCTGCGTGCAAGCATAGTTACCGCATCCGCACCTTCAATTCCCTCTGGCAGACTTTCGTCCGCATCAACGGGCATGATATCAAACTTCAGACCGACACTTTCAAGTATTTCTCTTCTTCTCGGAGACTGTGACGCAAGAATGAGCTTCATATCAGTTCACCCCCGTGGAGCCGAATCCGCCGGTGCCGCGCTCTGTCTCGTCAAGCTCGTCCACAGGAAGGAATGCCGCCTGAATTACGGGCATGAACATCAGCTGAGCTACACGGTCGCCGTCACATACCTTGAAAGGCTCGGTACCCTTATTGATAAGAGTCGCGCGGATCTCTCCGCGGTAATCCGAGTCGATAACTCCGATGCCGTTTGCAAGAGTAATGCCGTACTTTGCGCCAAGACCGCTTCTGCCAGCCATGATAGCAACAACGTCGTCACGTCCGGTCGAAATGGCAATACCCGTGGGAATCATCACTCTTTCACCGGGATTTATGATGACTTCCCCGCCCTCGAGAGCCGCGCGTACGTCAACGGCAGCCGAGCCGGGCGTTGCATATTCGGGAGCCGCAGCCCCGCGTGTCAGTTTGATCTTAACGTCTATTTTCATGAAAGCATACCTCGCCATAATAATTAAATACAGTTATTTAATATTATATCATATATTTTATTTATAATCAAGAGGATATATATTAAATAACAAAAAAAATACCGATCCGCTAAATGCGGATCGGTATCCATATCAACCGAGAAGCTTTTCGAGATCTTCGTTAAGAGTGTCCAACTTTTTCTGGACCAGCCTCTCCATCTGTTTTAAGAGAGAACTTGCATTGTAATTGTGGTTTTTAATAGCATCTCTGAACGTCTTGTGAGGTGCGTCGATAGCGTTGCAATTAAGAATGCCCGCCTCTATCCATACATTCTGGGTAATATGGTCAAGCATAGCAACCGACTGAGGGTCATTTGCATATCTGCCCTTGAGAGCCTGCTCGTAATATGCGGGAGTGATGGTCTTGAAGCTCTGCGAAGCCATTACCTCAAGCACAGCACCGAGCATTGCAAGCTCGTCATCGCTGAAGTTAAAATTGGGAATCGAAAATGCCGAGAAAGAGTCATGGATCGCCGAGCGGTTGATCTGCTGATTCTCGTCAAACTTGGGAAGCGGAACGATACCGTAGTTACTCATACCGACCAGGTCGTTTTCACACTCGATAAGACGGAGAGTTACCATTGCAGCCTCTTCATTTGCAAAGCTTTGAGCAATGGCATCCTGCTCGGTGTCGCCCGACTTATAAGCAACGCGCATAACCCCCTCGTTATTCCAGAAGAAATCGTTAATGGCTTCGATAGCTTTGGCGGTACGCTCAACATTGAGATCGTACTTGTAGTATCCATCTTCATTCTTGGTAAGGATCGGGAGCTCGAAGGATGCCCAATAGCCATCAACACCGATCATATCGTGGTTACCCATAAAACCGAAAACGTCGCCCTCATCGCTATTGCCGTTACCGTTGCTATCCTTGTAAAGCTGTTTAGCCAGAACAGACTGCTTTTCAAGCGTCCATTCGCCCTTATCAACGGTATCGTAAAGAAGCTCGATACCTGCGTCATTGAACATATCAATATTGAAGAAGTTTACAAAAATAAAGCGATAGTAGGAAAGAAAGACTGCGCCCGAGCAGAGATACTGCGAGCCCGCAACATCCATTGCGGTGTTAAGACCCTGCGACCAATAAGGCTTTGACAAGTTAAGGTTTTCGACGTCGGTAAGACTGCGGTAAAGGCCCTCTGCCTGAGTGGAAGCGGCAACGTAAGCTGCATTTGAAACGAGGTCTACCTCCTCTGCACCGGAATCAATATATAAACGAAGAGCATCTCGAACTGCATAGTTATCGGTGGAAGTAGTACTACCTACACCCTGATAAACGATATCAATGCCAAGACGTTCAGAAACGAGCACATTTCTCTGATAAACAGCGTCGTTAATGATGGTACCGTTTTCATCCGTAACAGCGATTTCATCAATTACCCAGTCGCGGTTGCGGCCAAGAATGACAATGTCCTCGCCGCCGAAATCAAGCTCGGGAACGTCATCGCCTACAATAGTCTCCTCGGGAGGCAGTTCACTCGTCGTGGCAGCTGCATTTTGGGAAGCTGTTGTTGTGGGAGTAGATTCCTCTCCGCCAACAGTTTCGGCACATGCGATAAACGCAGATAGCATCATAATGATTGCAAGGATAATGCTAATAAATTTTACATAACGTGCAGTCATAATTTATACTCCTCTTTTTGTTTTATTACATTATAGCACACATCACCGCGATTGTCAATGAATACCGTGTAAAAAATACCGTTTCTGTTGACTTTGGTGCGATATTATGCTATAATCTATTTAAAGATAATTTTCGGAGGATAAACCATGCTTGCAACAGAAAAGGACACAGCCCATATCGCCGCGCTCTACGAGGGCAGAAAGGCTTTCTTCGGCGAGCTCCACGACCATGCCGCAACAGGCGGAACAGCTGACGGCAAGCGGAACCTTGACCATTGGAAGGGTGCAATGGAGGCTTTCGGCATGGATTTTGCCGCTATCCTCGATCACAAGCAGGTCCGCCACATGTACCTTCCCGAATGGGAGGACGGTACCTTCATCGGCGGCACCGAGCCGGGAACCGCCATCACCGACATCGAATGCGAAAAGAACGCGGTTCACTACAATATGATCTTCCCGGGACCCAAATCGACTGAGGAGCTTCTCCACTCCTTCCCCGAATACAAATTCGATGGCGGCGCGGAAGGTCACTTCATCTACCCGAGATTCGTAAAGGAACGCTTCCTCGAGATCATCGAAAAGGTGCTCTCGCTCGGCGGATTCTTCGTTTATCCCCACCCGAAGCAGCTCATGATCTCGGATAACCCGCTCGATTATTATTTCCGCGACTACACCGGAATTGAAGTCATCTACCGCTCGCTCGAATCAAAGCATACCGAGGACAACTACAAGCTCTACTGCGACATTCTTGCCGAGGGCAAACGCCTCTACTGCTGTGCGGGCGGCGACGGACACGCCTGCTGCTCCGATCGCGCGCTGACGACGATCTACTCCTCCGAGCGCAAGAACGTATCATATATCTCGCACCTGCGCGAGGGCGATTTCGTCTGCGGTCCCGTCGGAATAAAAATGTGCGTCAGCGACACACGCATGGGCGGCCATCTCCCCTTCGAGGACAAACGCCTCGTTGTAAGCATTTCCGATTTCCACAAGAGCGTAAAAAACACGGAGCACAAATACCGCCTCGACCTCATCAGCGACAATGGTATTGTCGAAAGCGTTGAATTTGACTGCGATGAAGGCGTCACTCTCGCGCTCGACTGCGATCCTGCGGCAGCCTTCTACCGCGCCGAGGTCTTTGACATCAACCGCAACCTCCGCCTCGCACTCGGGAATCCCATCTGGAATGACAAGATATAAAAAATTGCCTCGGAAAGTTAAATCCGAGGCTGTTTTTATCTTATACTTTCTGTCAACACGTCAAATTCAGTCTCTTTTACAAGATCAAGGTATTTCTCGTATGAATTCTCGGTATCAACAAAGATCGCATGTTGCTTTTTTTGACGCTCTTCGGGACTCGGAAGCACCATGTATTCGCCGTAAAGAGTCCGAAGCAGAGTATCGTAATCCGCAGGGATCGGGTAGCTTCCGCCTTCAAATTCGCCGAAAACGGTCTTTTCCAGAAGCTCGCGCGGATAAAGGTTTTTCGAATAGCTGTGTGCCGCGGCAAAAAAGCTGTGAAGCTCTTTACCGTTCTTCTTTCCGCTTTTTGCGATTTTTAAAAAAGGCTTCATCGGAAGCAGTTTGCAAAAAGCCATAAACAGCTTCTTTTTTGCGCTTTTCGTCTCATATCCGCGGCGGTCAAGCGACTTGGCAATTACCACTTTGGACGACAAAAACTGCATCTTTTTTCCGAGGACCGATGCTTTCGCGTCGTCGCAAGGAAAAATGTCAATGTATATTCCTTGATGAACAAGCAAATCCTTTGGGCGGTATTTCTCGATGCAGGCTGTATTATTGAGCCTAAGCTTTGAGAAGAACATAGGCCAATGCCCGGAAAATTCCTTCTGCAGGAAAAACATGTCCGAGCCAAGATGCTTTTCGGCTTCGCGGAGAAATTTGTCGTAATCCTCTCTCATCATAAGAATATCAAGGTCGTCATCCCATGGAATGAATCCATTATGTCTCACTGCGCCGAGCAGAGTTCCCGCAAAAAGCTGATATTTTACTCCTATCAAAGAGCAAACTCTGTCAAATTCGGTCAGCAATTTCAAGAGTGCCGCCTGATGCTCTTCTCTGCTTGCGGTTTTCAATTCAAGAGTCGGCATTTCCACTTTCACTCCATTCGCATAGAATATCTGCAATCATTGCTGAAGCTCCGCCCTTTACCGCACCGGTCGGGCGGCACATATCGCTATAGGCTTTGCTGTCGGAAAGCAGCTTCGCCACTCCCGCATAGACCTCATTCTCCCGTGTACCCAGGATCTTGACGCTTCCGCTGAGAAGCTCTTCGCGTCTTTCGCTCATTTCGCGAAGAATGAGAGTAGGCTTACCGAGCGCGGCGGCTTCCTCCTGAATGCCTCCGCTGTCTGTAAGAACGAGATATGATTCGCTCAGCAGATTGTGGAACTCGGTCATTCCGATCGGCGGCGTAAGCCTGATCCGCTCGTTCCCGTCAAGGATCTCGTGCGCTATTGCCCCGATCTCGGGATTCATATGGACGGGATAAATGATCTTGACCTCGGGGAATTCGCAAGCGACACGTCTGATCGCCTCGAAAACATTCCGCATCGGATCGCCAATATTTTCACGACGGTGCAACGTGAGTAATATCATCTTTGAATCACGCGCCCAATCGTAAAGCGAACTTGTGAAATCCGAACGTACCGATCGGCTCAGCGCATCGAGAACGGTATTTCCCGTAACGTAGATATTTTCGGGATTTTTACCGTCGGAAATAAGCGCATAACGCGCGGATTTTGTGGGCGCAAAGTCGATATCCGACATCAAGGATACCGCGCGTCTGTTAAATTCCTCCGGATAGGGCGAGCGTATTGAATAAGTTCTCAGGCCCGCTTCAACGTGACCTATCGGGATGCGCTTGTAAAACGCAGACAGTGCCGCGGCAAAAGCCGTGGTGGTGTCGCCGTGAACGAGAACCATATCGGGATTTTCGGCTTCAAGCACGGGTTTTATCCCCTGCATAATGCATTCGGTAATATCGAAAAGACTTTGTCCTTCTTTCATGACCGAAAGATCGTAATCGGGAAGGATCCCGAAATCTTCAAGCACGGTATCCAGCATCTCTCTGTGCTGTCCGCTCACGCAGACTACGATCTCGAGTTCCTGCCTGTTCTTCAATTCAATTATCAAGGGGCACATTTTTATTGCATCGGGACGCGTACCGAATACAACCAGTATTTTTTTCATCGTTGCCCTCCGTTATTTTGATAAAGCTATGGGGATTCGTTTGTTCGAATCCCCGTATAAATTATAATCTTGATTAGCTTTTGGGAGCGCAGAAAAGCTCCGTTACATTCTTTTTGATCGAGTCGATCTCAGGATAAAATTCCATATACATCTCACCGACCACATTCTTTCCTTCGAGAGATCTTATGCCGACAAACTCATAATCAACTATCGTCTGCGCAAGCTCTGTAAGCTGATTGGCAGCACAGTCGGAGATCATATAATCCGCCATAAGTACGGTAGCGTCAAGAATAAATGTCTCGTCGCCCTTGACGCACTCCAATGTTTTCTGATAGAGTGCATTAAGATACTGACGCTGACGGATCATTCTGGCGCTGTTAGTGCTGTCGTCAAGTCCTTTTCTGGAGCGGATATAAGTCATTACCTTATCGCCCGTCAAAGTAACCGTCTCGCCCTTGACCAGTTCGTCGTCTATGCCCGAAAAATCATCGAGCACCGTCACCTCTACTCCGCCTACAAGATCATTGTAAAGCGGTACGGAATCCATCGTTACCGAAACGTAATGGTCGACGTTTACGTTATAAAGCAATGCCGATACAGCATCCGCAGTATTGCGGCAGCTGACGACCTTACCGTTACCGTACGCATATGCAAGTGCGAGCTGCTTGTTGACAATACCGATCTTCTCCCCCGCAAGACCGAGGACGGGAACGTCCGCCATCGTATCACGGTTAATGTGGAGAGCCGCCACGGTTTTTGCTATGTCATCAATAACTACGAGCATAACAAAATCTGCTTGTCTTGGATTGGTGTATCCTTCGATAACATCCACCTCATTGTAGGCGTCCAAACCCATTACAAGCAAGGTACGTATTCCGTCTCTGAATTCATACTCGGTTCCGTTATATTCAATAACAGTCTGCGTGCCGAAAGAGCCTTCGGGAAAATAGGCTGAATTCCTATTTTCCCAAAGACTAACCATCAGCAAAACGGTAGATAAGAGAAAGATGAATGCAAAGACTACAGCAGCTATCTGCAGATAATGCTTTTTACGTTCTCTTGATCTGCCCATGATAAATTTCTACGTACAGATCAGTTTTCTCTCTTCTTGAGAGTGTAACCGACAGCACCGAGAGCAACAACGGATGCTGCCATAAGGGAAACGTAGATCCAAGCGCCGGTGGAGTCACCGGTGATGGGAGCATCGGGATTGGTGTTGTAAATGAGAGCGAAGGGAGAGAGTGTGCTTACCTGGAAGGTAATGGTCTGAGCTGCTTCATCAGCAGAGATCTCAACTACTTCCCAACCGTTTTCGGTAAGGTGAGCGATAGCGGTGATGTTAGCTGCTACCTCAGGCTTGAGAGTGATAACAAAGCCCTCGTGATTGCCGTGTGCTTCACAGTTATAAACCGCAATATCAAAGAGAGCGCCGATAGCAAGGTCCTCATAGTTGACCTTGAGTTCGCTTGCGAGCTTTACAAGCGCGTCCTTAAGCTGGTTGTTGATTACCTGGGAGTTTACGATATCCTCGTAAGCCTTCTCGAGACGGGTACGGGCAGCATCATCAAGAGTGTGACGGTCTGCCCAAGAGGTAACAACGAGCTTGCCGGCACAGTCAGCAGAAACAGGCTTGTAGTCAACAAGTTCGGGAGCGGGAACTCCGGTGGGGCTGGAGATGAACTCTCCGAGTGCTGCAAAAGCGGGAACGCTCATTGCAAATACGAGTACGACGGTCATGAAAAATGCGAAAAATCTTTTCATTTTCATTCTTCCTTTCTGATGTAGAAAAATTAAATTAATTTACTTTTTATTCGAAGCACAAAGAAGATCCTTTGTGAATTCGCTTATGTAATTGATGCACTCCTGTCCGAAGTGCTTGCCGATAACCTCGATCGCCTTTCCGATCTGCGGTTGCCTTGAGGTAAGATTGTGGCAATCAGAGCCGATAACGTTTATCATACCCGAAGCCAACATATTCAGTGCTTTGCGTTTTTTGAAATATCCGTTAAAGAAACCTGCATTAACCTGTGTAAGAGCACCGCTCTCAAGCAGTCTTTCCCA
>JAZSMP010000184.1:0-2337 GCA_045535915.1 Eubacteriales bacterium
ATTGATCATTCAATTTAACAGGAAATTTTTAACTATTGCGTTACCTTTTGCGTCTTTTTGTCATTATTTTATTGAAGAAAATAAGCATTTTCAAAAAAATTTTCGATTTTTGAAAAATTTTTTGAAAAAGTTGAAGAAAACCGCGAAAAAAACAGGTATATATATGTAGAACGAAAAAGGAGGACAGTCCGATGGTTTATTAAATCAACACTTGACAAACATCAAAAAATAATTTATAATTAAGGAGAACTCAAAATGAAATACCGAATCAGAAAACTTTTTGCACTCACGCTTGCACTTTCGATGCTTCTTTCAATGATCCCGTTCGGAATGGCGGCGGAATCTCTTGATGAATTTGAAAATTACGAGACTCTCGAAGAAATTCCTTTTGAATTTGAGCTTGAACCCGGAGACTTGCCGTTTGAGCAGCTTAAAGATGCCACTCTTGCGGCTGAGGACATCCCTTACTGCATCGATCCCGCTCTTGCCGAGGCGCGCGGTCACGTGAACAGACTTTATCTGCAGGAGCCCGACGATTACACCGTCATGTTCCAGAACAAGGACGGCTCGAAGACAATTTACGTATTCTCGCATCCCGTAAAAGGTATGACGATGACCACTACCGCTTCGATTCAGGTGAACGGCTCAGTCATCAGCTTTTCGGGCACCAATGCAATTACTTCGCGTCTGTCTGAACTTTCCGATTATAATATCGGTTACTCGGAGATCGCATATATTCCGAACGGAATTCTGTCTGCGGACGGAATCAATCTTACCGAAGACGCAAGAGGCTGGGCGCGCGGCGAATCAATGCCTTCGTCTTTGGCATATAATATATCGAGCGAAGCCGCGGCAGAGTACGCCGCAAGTGTGACCGTTCCCGATGCCGACGTTTCCCTCGCCGCAGTCACTCCCGGTGTGACCATCACTCCGAACGATCCCGCACCTCTCGGCGGTATGACGGTAATGTCGATATCCTACTCCGACCTCGCGGGGCTTATGAGCTTAAAGAATATGGCGACCAATCAGTTTTTGAGAATGACAAGTTTAACATCGCCATCGCTTTCAACAAGCAGCTCTATTTCCACTCCGTATTCCCGCTGGTTTGTCCAATTTGACAGCATGAGAGGATATGTCCTTTCCAACATCAACAATGTTTTCAATACTTATTTGGGAAGAATGTCGGGGCAGAGCGTGTTGACGATAGGCCCTAAATCGTCAATAGATTACGTTTTCGGACTGACAATTGTATCGACCTATGACAGTACTGTTACTATCGGTTTTAATGATTACGCAATTGATTCAACGCTGTCAATTTATCAGCGCAATCCCGACGATGACACCTTCCCGACGGCATGCGAATGGAAGATATACAACAAGCAGGATATAACCTTAGTAAGCGGTATAAACTGTTCTGCAACAAGAACGGAAGAGTGCGGAGTGGGATTTTATCTTGACTACACTGTATACCCGACAAATGCAAACTACTACGAAATAGGTCTCTATTACGCAAGTACCGGTCAGTCTGTCGAGCATGATACCGAGTCATATGAAAATGACGAACACGAATACTTCGTCAACACTCCGGGAACATACACAGTCTACTATAAGGACAGCGTGACGGGAATTCAGTCACAGAATTTTACGCTGACAATAGTAACCGATATAGCTGAAATCAACCTACCTTCGGACACAAGAATAGAGCAGAAAGGCGTCGGTTTTTCACCGCTTTATATTCTTGAACCTTCGGCATACTTGTCCCCATACGATATCCGGCTGTACTATGCAAGCGACGATACCGAGGTTGGCAAAAATACTGCAGGGAAATACGTCATCAACACAGCAGGTGTGTATACTGTTTATTATAAGGATAGCGTTTCGGGTGTGACGTCGGTGGATTTTTCGATGATAATTACCGAAACAAGCGGAGCCGGGCAGCCTGTGAATTTCCCGTCCAATCACACCTACGCCATTAATCCGTACGGCTACGGTGATTTGTTCCTGACTATGACAGATAGTGATGGAATAGGTACGACACAGAATTCATTTTCCGTAGAATCATTAATTACCGAATGGGATGATCAGTCACAGACCTTTGTGTTCGATACCGCAGAAGGTGACAGCTATTCAAGAACAATATTTGCGACATTATCGACTGTTCAATCCGGAGCACCGGGAAATTATCGAACACCAACGGTTTATCAATATACACAGCCATATTATTACCCCAACGTTGATAATATTTGCAACTCTTTAAGTTATTTCCAAGGCTCAGAATATCCCGAGGGTGTAGAGAAGTCAGCCCCCGAATCTGTTGTTCAGATCTATGATTTAGGT
>JAZSMP010000336.1:0-1891 GCA_045535915.1 Eubacteriales bacterium
CATGAGAGAGAAGGCATATCTTGCCGTCGCCGAGGATTTCGACGAACCGATGCCCGAAAACCTTAAGGAAATTGAAGTCAACGAGAACGGCAAGCTCTACCGCTTCCGTCAGCGCAATAAATTGGTTCAGAATATGACCGCAGAACTCCTCACCCCCGGCAAGGTCGGAGTGCCCTTCACGGTAGCCGAGCTCTACGACGGCGAGGGTAACGCAGTCGAATCCGCGCCGCATCCGTCGCGCATATTCTATACCCGTGTGGCGTTTGAGGTTAAAGAGGGAGATATTCTGAGGGCGGAATGATCGCCTTCGGCGAATGATAATCTGCTTCGCAGAATGATAGTCGGCTTGCGCCGAATGATAATTTGCCTTCGGCAAAATGGTTATTTCCGCTGCGCGGAAAATGAAGGTTAATTTCCTCGCGTTGCTCGGAAATTTGCATTTTTATATAGTTATTACTCTTAAATTCATTTAAGAGTAATAACTTTCAGTTTAAGAGTAATTTCTATGAATTTTATGAGTAATTTCTCTTGACTTTTAATTATTTATATAATATAATTATAGCGGAGGTGATATAATGAAATTCAACGCAGAAAAAGCAAATATGATAAATATGTATATTCTCGAGAAGATTGATGCGGGTTCTGAGTCGCTTTCCGCGAGTGTAGCCGATGCCTTTGGCATAAGCACAAACACCGTTCATTCCTATCTTCGCCGTCTGCAGGAGGATAGCGTTATAGTCAAAGCCAAGCGCGGCGAATACAAGCTCGTAACTAACAGCGTTTCATATGAGTTGAGCCGCAGCGCGGGCGATCTCGATACCGACACCTACGCCTTTGACGCTTTTTTTGAAAAGCATATAAAAAACCTTCCCGAAAACGTCTACCGCATTTGGGAATACGCCTTCAGCGAGATGATCAACAACGTAGTCGATCATTCCGCCGCTGAAAATCTCAATATTCTGGTCGAACAAAACCACCTTAACACAAGCGTTTTCATAATCGACAACGGCATCGGTATCTTCAACAAGATCCGCGAGCATTTTTCGCTCCCCGGCATCGACGAAGCGATCTGCGAGCTATTCAAGGGGAAGCTTACGACCGATTCAAGCAATCATTCGGGTGAGGGCATCTTCTTCTCATCCAAAATGATGGATAAATTCTTCATTTACTCGAGCGGAAGGATCTTTACAACGTCCAAATACAACAATGACGAGATACTTGATATCGACCTCGGCGAATCCTTTAGCGGAACTGCCGTATATATGTCGCTGTCGAATTTCAGCCAAAGACACGCGGCAGAGGTTTTCGATCAATACGCAAGCGTTGACGGCGGTTTTACAAAAACGCGCATTCCTCTGAAAAACATTTTTGACACAGCACCGATCTCACGCTCGCAGGCCAAGCGAGTATGCAACCGACTTGACAGTTTTCTCGAGGTCGAAATAGATTTTGACGGTCTCGATTGGATGGGGCAGGGATTTGCACATCAGATGTTCGTTGTATATCAAAACGCGCACCAGGATATTAAGCTCATACCGACCAACATGAGCGAAAACGTACAGAAAATGTATAACCACGTTACTTCTTAAGGAGACACTATGTACGAATTCATCCAAATCATAACCGCCGTGATATACGGCATTGTCGAGGGCATAACCGAGTGGCTTCCCGTCAGCTCGACGGGACACCTCATCCTCCTTGACGAATTTCTCTCCTTCTCGCTCGCGCCCGATAAGCCATTTACCGAAGAATTCTGCGAGATGTTCGAGGTCGTCATACAGCTCGGCGCGATACTTGCCGTGGTCGTTACCTATTTTTCGCGCCTCTGGCCGCTGAATCCCAAGCGTGAAAAGAGCGAGAACGTACGTATCTGGAAGCTTTGGGGCAAGGT
>JAZSMP010000345.1:0-5444 GCA_045535915.1 Eubacteriales bacterium
TCAAGGGTCACAAGGAGCTTCTCGGACGTCCTTTGGCGGCAGGCGAATTCAGCTTTGTCATCAAGGATGCTTCGAACAACGTAATCGAGACCGTAAAGAATGCGGCTGACGGTTCCTTCTCCTTCTCCGAGATCAAGTTCACCAAGGCAGGTACTTACACCTACTCGGTAAGCGAAGTCAAGGGCAGCCTCGGAGGCGTACACTACGACGCAAAGGTTTACCACATCACCGTTACCGTAACCGATAACGGCGAGGGCAAGCTCATCACAACCGTAACCGGTGCAAACGCAATCAGTTTCAGCAACACTTACACCTCAGCTTCTGCTAAGACAGTCATCGCCGGTAACAAGATCCTCACAGGAAGAAAGCTTTCCGCAGGCGAATTCAGCTTTGAGCTGAAGGATGCTTCGGGCAAGGTTATCCAGACCGTAACTAACGCGGCTGACGGCTCCTTCTCCTTCTCAGAGATCGAATTCACCAAGGCAGGCACCTACACCTTCACCGTAAACGAAATTCAGGGCAGCCTCGGCGGCATCACCTACGACAACAAGGTCTACACAGTAACCGTTACCGTGACCGATAACGGTCAGGGCAAGCTCGTTGCTACTGTAGATGGAGCATCCAACATCGTATTCAACAATATCTACAGCACTTCTTCCTGCTCGCTCGCGATCACCGCAACCAAGGTTATGAACGGACGTACTCTTGCAGACGGCGAATTCAGCTTCATCCTCAGAGACGCTTCGGGCAAGGATATCGCGACAGCAAAGAATACTGCTGACGGCAAGATCGTATTTGCTCCCATCACCTATACCTCGGTCGGTACTTACACCTACACAGTAAGCGAGATCGCAGGCAACCTCCCCGGCGTATCCTACGACAAGGGCATCTACACCGTAACCGTAACAGTAGTTGACAACGGTATGGGTCAGCTCGTTGCTTCCGCTCAGGGCGCATCGGCGATCGTATTCACCAACAACTACGCAGCGGCTTCCGACAGCATCTCCTTCAAGGGACTCAAATTCCTCAGCGGCCGCGCACTTGAAGCAGGCGAATTCAGCTTTGTACTCAAGGATGCTTCCGGCAAGGCAATCGAAACCGTTAAGAACGCGGCAGACGGAACCTTCTCCTTCTCTGAAATTTCTTACACACGCGCAGGTATCTACAACTACACCGTAAGCGAAGTCAGAGGAGATCTCGGCGGCGTATCCTACGACACGACCGTTTACAATATCACCGTTACCGTAACCGATAACGGTCAGGGCAAACTCGAAACCGCGGTAAGCGGAGCAGATTCCATCGTATTCCACAACACATACAAGGCCGCTACCATCATCCTCAACTTCTTCGGTAAGAAAGAAATGGTCGGCAGAGATCTTGAGGCGGGCGAGTTCACCTTCATCCTCAAGGATCAGTACGGCGACGTTATCTCCACCGCAACCAACGATAAGAACGGCGATTTCGTCTTCGGAGACCTCGAATTTACTAAGGAAGATCAGTTCTACTACTACGTAAGCGAGCTCACCGGAAACGAAGAAAACGTAACTTACGACGATTCGGTTTACACGATCAGAGTTGAGATCACAGATGACGGTTCGGGTCAGCTTCGCGCAAACGTAGGCGGTGCACACAACATCATCTTCACCAACTACTTCGCAGCTCCCACAGAGCATACACTCTCGGGCTCAAAGGTTCTGAACGGACGCGAGCTCCTGGACGGCGAATTCAGCTTCGTACTCAAAGATGAGAACGGAAACGTTATCGAAACCGTAAAGAACGCGGCTGACGGTACCTTCTCCTTCTCTGCTATCGAATACGCTGAGGAAGGCATCTACAAGTACACCGTAAGCGAGCTTCGCGGCTCGATCGGCGGAATTCTCTACGACGAAAGAGTTTACGAGATCACCGTTACCGTCACAAATAACGGCGAAGGCCAACTCGTTGCAACTGCAGAAGGCGCATCTGACATCGTCTTCACCAACAGCTACGTTGCAAGCGATGCTCATGTCAGACTTGACGGTATTAAGGAACTCATCGGACGCGAGCTCGGCGCAGGCGAATTCAGCTTCGTCCTCAAGGGCGAAAACGGCATGATCGTTGAGACCGTTCTCAACAAGGCAGACGGAAGCTTCGCATTCGGCGACCTCATCTTCTCCGAGGCAGGAAGCTACACCTACACCGTAACCGAATTCATCCCGACAGAGGCAAACGGCATCACCTACGACACTACCGTTTACACCGTAACCGTTACCGTTACCGATGACGGCGATGGCAGACTCGTGGCAACCGTTTCGGGTGCAGAAAGCATCAAGTTCACCAACACCTACACCGCAACCTCCGCAAGCGTTGAGCTTGGCGGTAACAAGAACCTCTCGGGCAGAGAGCTCGGTGCAGGCGAATTCAGCTTCGAGCTGAAGGACGAAAACGGCTCGGTAATCGAGACCGTAACCAATGCGGCTGACGGCACCTTCTCCTTCTCCTCTATCGAGTTCAAGGCTGAAGGAACCTACACCTTCACCGTAAACGAGGTCATCGGAAACGATACACTCATCTCCTACGATGCAACGGTATACACTGTAACCGTAACCGTTACCGACAACGGCAAGGGCGCGCTTGTTGCAACCGCACACGGCGCTTCCTCCGTAGTCTTCAATAACGTCTACACTCCCGAAGAGACCACAGATCCCACACCTCCCGTGGATCCCGAATCTCCCAACACCGGAGACAACACTTCGGTAAGTGTATGGCTCGGCGCATCTATCATCGCAGTTATCACCGCTTCGGTTCTCGTCATCGGCAAAAGACGCGAGGTTGAAGCAGAATAATTGATATAGCCTATTTGAAACCCGACCGGCAGCTGATTTTTAGCTGCCGGTCACCTTTTTATATATTTTTTCACACTTTTTTCCGAAAAGATATTGACAAACCGAGAAAAAAGAGGTATAATTTTATTACTTTAACAAGATAAAGTGGTAAATCACGAAAGAAGGTACCAAAAAATGAAAAAGACGCTCGCTCTTATCTTAACTCTTGTGCTTCTCTGCACCTCATTTATTTCCTGCTCCAACGAATCGAGCTACAGCGATCTCGCTATCGTCGATCTCGGTCTTGAGCGCGAATATTTCGGAATCGCATTCCGCGCAGGATCCGACCTCACCAGAAAGGTAGAGGATATCACTCTCGAGCTCATCAACGACGGCACACTCGAAGCTCTCTCCACCAAGTATGAAGTCGGCGCGGTCGGTAAGGGCGATTACACTCCCGCGGCTGATCCTTGCGAAGGAAGCGGCGACTACGATTACGTAAAGGCAAACGGCAAGCTCGTTATCGGTATCACCGATTACAAGCCTATGGACTACAAGGACGAAAACGGCGAATGGATCGGCTTTGACGCAGATTACGCACGCGCCGTATGCGAAAAGCTCGGCGTTACCGCAGAGTTCAAGGAAATCGAATGGGACTATAAACTTGTCGCTCTCGAGTCCAAGGACATCGACTGCATCTGGAACGGTATGACCATCACTCCCGCTATCGAAGAAGCTGCGGACTGCACCGCTGCCTATATGTACAACACCCAGGTTGCAGTAGTCAAGAAGGCAAACGCTGAAAAGTACAAGACCATCGGCGACCTCCAGGGCGCAAGCATCGCGGCTGAAGGCGGTTCCGCAGGCGAAAAGGTCATCCTTGATAACAGCGCACTCAAGGACGGTCTCAAGACCGTTACCGCGCAGACCGACGCGCTTCTCGAAGTCCTCTCGGGCGCATCCGATGCCGCAATCGTTGACCTTACACTCGCAAAGGCACTCATCAAAGACTAAGAAAGATAATTGCCCGGGGTAACTCGGGCAATATTTAAAGAGATGGAACAATTCATAAAAATTTCTCTCGACCTTCTGGTCGGATTCGGTGAAACACTGAAAATATTCTTTATCACCCTCGCCTTTTCTCTGCCGCTCGGACTTGTCATAGCATTCGGCTCAATGTCAAAGTTCAAGCCGCTCTCCGCTCTGACACGCGCTTTCGTCTGGGTCATCCGCGGAACGCCTCTGATGCTCCAGTTGATCGCGGTCTACTACGGTCCCGGACTCATTTTCGGACAGATTCTACTGACCTCCGTGTCCGCGGTCTACATAACCTTCTCGATAAACTACGCCTGCTATTTTTCGGAAATATACCGCGGCGGTATCGAGTCGATCTCAAAGGGACAGTATGAAGCGGGCCAGGTGCTCGGTATGACCAAGAGCGAGACCTTCTTCAAGGTCATTCTGCTTCAGGTCATCAAGCGCATCATCGCGCCGATGTCAAACGAAATAATCACCCTCGTCAAGGATACCTCACTTGCGCGTGTCGTAACCTACTACGAGCTTATCTATTTCGCGCAGAGATATATCAAGAACGCGGGACTTCTCTGGCCGCTCTTCTACACCGCGGTCTACTACCTCGTCTTCACCGCGCTTCTCACCTTCATTTTCGGCTGGCTCGAAAAGAAGCTCGACTATTTTAAGGCATAAGGAGATCAAAGTATGAATATTCTTGAAGTAAAAGATCTCCGCAAGCGTTTTGGAGACAATGAAGTTTTGAAAGGCATTGATCTTTCACTGAAAAAGGGTGAAGTGCTTTCAATAATCGGATCGTCGGGAGGGGGCAAAACGACTCTTCTGCGCTGTCTCAACTTCCTTGAGATCGCAAACAGCGGTATGATCACTGTCAATGACAAGACAGTCTTCGCGGCACAGGAAGGCGAAAAGCCCACGATCGCATCCGAAGCACAGCTTTCATTCGGGCTGGTATTCCAGCAGTTCAACCTATTCCCGCAATACAGCGTCATCGAAAACCTGATGCTTGCGCCCAAGCTCCGTGCAAAGCGCAATAAGACCGATGTATCGAACGCCGAAATCGAAGAAAAGGCAAAGAAGCTGCTCGCAACCGTCGGTCTTTCGGAAAAGGAAAACGAGTATCCCTGCCGTCTTTCGGGCGGTCAGCAGCAGAGAGTCGCCATCGCGCGCGCACTTATGCTCTCCCCCGATATTCTCTGTTTCGACGAGCCGACTTCATCCCTTGACCCCGAGCTTACGGGCGAGGTACTGCGCGTGATCAGATCGCTTAAGGACTCGGAGCGCACCATGATCATCGTTACGCACGAGATGGAATTTGCGCGCCACGTTTCCGACCGCATCATCTTCATCGCCGACGGAGTCATCGAGGAAGAGGGTACACCTGATGAAGTTTTCGGCAATCCGCAGAGCGAAAAGCTCAAAGCTTTCCTCTCGGCAGGAGAAAAATAATTCAAATCAAAAGCACTCCGCGCGAGTGCTTTTGATTTTACCATTGACAAATCAAAACTTTTATGTTATCATAATTATATCAACAAATACGAGGTGGTATTATGTACGATTACAACTCCGCAGTCGAAAAGCACCGCGATCTGATCCTCGCGGCTGAGC
>JAZSMP010000290.1:0-2364 GCA_045535915.1 Eubacteriales bacterium
GGCACGAGATTCTTCGGCGGCATGGCGGTCTGCGGACGCCGCCTCAGAATGACAACGTTTTTTCTTGCAGGGGCTTCGCCCCTGCACCCCGCTTTGCAAGTGCAAACACAGCTGTTTGACTTTTTTGTGCACTTTGTCATATCGTTTTTTAGAATAGGGGTTTGTCAGCAGCCTGACCGACACCCGGCGGTGTCGGTCAGGTTAAAACACCTTTGTTCCAAGAATCTTGTTTATCATCTCCGCGGCGAGCTTTGTCTTCATCTCTACGGTATCCTGCTGCGGAATGACGTAGAACGATGGGTGCTGAGACCATTTTTCATAAGCACGCGCGGAAAGCGCCGCGATCTCATCGTAGTCGGCTTCGAGCCTCGTGGTCGTTTCGTCGTCGTGAAAATTCAGTCTGTCGCCTTCAAGGAAGATGGCGTGGGTATATCTGGAGTAAGGCGACTGCGGGTCAGTATTGAATAGCTTGAATTCTTCATTTGTCAGATACACCGTTGCGTCAACGGCGCCGCGGTCGGTGATGAGAAGAGTCACTCTTTCCGCATCGGCACAGTTTTCGAGAAGCAGTCTTTCCGCGTGGCACTGACCCTTGAGTATGTAATGCTGGCGCAGAAGCTGACTGTCGAGCGCGCTTACCGCTTCGGGGCGGTTGTGCAAAAAGACAGTCGCGGTCTCGTCAAGGAAAAGGACCTTGACCTCCTCGCTCCTCGGCATAGTCTTGAGCGCACGCAAAACAGAGCTTTTTCCCGAAGCAGGTCCTCCCGCAAGTGCGATAACGTATTTTTCCATTTTTTCATCCTTCGGAATCTTTTTTAATATTATAGCATTTTTATAGCAGAATGGCAAGTAAATCGTTGAAAAAACTCAAAAAACAGACTGAAATACAGTTTTCGTCCTAATTAATATAGAATTTTTTCGCCTTTTGAATACAAATTTACCGAAAGAGTTTTACTTTGAGAAACCAAGTTGCCGATTAAGACAAAGGTTCCGCACCGTAGCGCGGGACCTTTGTTTTTATTTGTTCTTGATTTTTCAGAAATCAATTGACAAAAAGTGCATAGTCGGTTGCTGCAGTGAACTTGAATGGATCAGAACAACCCGTCACAACGTTTCCGCTGATCTCGGTAGCGGATGCATATTCACCCGCAACGGACTTTTCATCGGTAACGAGAACCGAGCCCGAGTTATTCGCGGAGAATACGTTATCCTTGATACGGATGATCGCCGCGGTGCTGTCACGGTTGATATCGATCCAGGGAGCGTGAGCTGCGCTGATGCGATCGTCCACGAATACGCAATTGCTGATCTCGATCTCAACCTGCTTCATAGTGGGATCAAGCTTGGTAAGGTGATAGCTGGGAGCTGCAAGATCCTTTCTGAGGTTGATGGAGAAGATAGTGGTATTGGTATTTCTGAACATACAGTCGGTGATAAGGAGTCTGTCAGTGCCGGTGTCACCCGCAGTACTGAACTTTTCAACAAGACCCATACCGCAGTTTTCTGCCATATAAAGTCCCTTGATCTCAAGAGTATCAAAGCCCATTCTGAAGAGGTACTGCTTAAGCACGCTCTCTACACGGATGTTTTCAAACTTAGCGTGTCTCTTGTAGAGAACGGGGTTGGTAGCATCGTTGGGGTAGTAGGGAGCGAAGAAGAACATATTGTTGGTGGTGTTTGTATTCTTAACAAGAATATTTCTCATTTCGATCTCAATTTCACCCTCGTTACCCGAGTTCTGACGGATAAGGAATGCATCAGAGCACTGGAAGCCGTCAACAACGATCTTCTTGCAATCAGAATATACTGTTGCATTCCATACGCCAAGACCGAGGTTGCTCATCAGAATAGCCTCTTCCTCTTCGTTTGCACGCAGAGGATTGAGAGTCCAGTCAGCAAGCTTATCTGCGCCTCTTACGTTGGGATCAATACCTGCCTTGGGGCCGAGAACGGTGAGGTTCTTCTGGATCTTGAAGTTCTCGATATACATACCGGGAAGAATAAACATAGTACCGTCTGCGGGAACTGCCTCGTGACCCTCTTCAAGAGTACCGAACGCATCCTTACCTACGGTTGCCTTGTATTTGACGCCGCCAAAGGTGAATACTGCGATCTCGCCGTCCTTACCGAAATCATCGTCTACAGCAACGGTGTTTGCGGGAAGGTCTACAGCGCCGGTGGTATCAACGCCGGGATCAACGGGATCTGTATCGGGAGGAGTAACAACGGTGTTAGAAAGGATCTGCTTGCAAAGCTCAAGAAGCTCGGGAACGTATGCAGCGTGCTCTTCTACGCTGGGATGGTAGGATGCGGTTTGGTTGGTGGAACGCTTAGCTTTGTACATATAGTATCCGGCAGCCTCTC
>JAZSMP010000310.1:0-1514 GCA_045535915.1 Eubacteriales bacterium
ATCCTTTTCAGCGCAGGCAAGATCGGATATCAGGTCGAGATCACGCTTGAGGAATTACGTAAAGCTCTCAGATTCGAGCTTGTTGATCTGACGGTGGATTGATTCCATCTCATTTCCTATTTTTTATCCAAGAGCAAGCAAAGCCTTCATGACAATGTGATATAAAAGACAGGCACGCTTGTCGATTATGCAACAAAAACGGTGCTCTCCTCATTCACCGCTGTACTTCATTTCATCAAGTGAATCTCAAGAAAGCATTGAGAACAAACAGGAGATTTATTATGAATTTCACAGAAATAGCAAACACCCGTCAATCCTGCCGCAGTTACGACGCGGCAAGAACCGTTGAGCAAGAAAAGCTTGACGCGATTCTTGAATCGGCGCGGCTTTCTCCCTCGGCTTGCAACGGTCAGCCCTATCTTATGACTGTCTGCCGCGGCGAATCGGCGAAGGCTGTCGCAAAAGCAACTCAGGGCATGGGAATGAACAAATTCGCGTCCGACGCGCCCGTTCTGATCGTCATTTCCGAAAAGCCTTACGTCGCCTCCGCCGCGCTCGGCGCAAAGGTCAAGGGCAACGACTACCGCTCGATCGACATCGGGACCCTCGCCGCTTACATCACCGCGGAAGCCGCCGCACAGGGTCTCGGAAGCTGTATACTCGGGTGGTTTGACGACTCAAAGCTCCGCGAGATCTGCTCCCTCGACGCCCCTGCAAGGCTCGTTATCACAGTTGGATATCCCAAGGACGGCGACAAGCTTCGTCAAAAGAAGCGGAAGGATATGCAAGAGATCGTAAAATTTATTGATTAAACTAAAAAACCTCATCCGCCGGATGAGGTTTTTTAGTTATCATTTAGGCAACACCGCTTCGGTCTTTTCCTCGTAGAATTCCTTTGCGAGTCCTTTCTTGGAAACGGGTTCGTCGTTTGCGTAGAGGTGGGAGGTGTCGCCCATCTGCATACACTTGAAGAAGACCTCGCCCTTTACTCTCTCTTCGGTGACCATCGTCGTGACAGACGAGGCGGGCATAAAGAAGCTCTGCCAGAGCATTGGGAGTGCCACGCCCGAAAGATGCGAGATGAGCGCCATTCCAAGTCCGAAGTGACAAAAGAAGGCGATAGTGGTATCGGGACTCTTCTCGGTGCGGTAGAAAAAGCCGTCTTTTTTATATCCGTAACCTTCAAGTATCGCATCGAATTCTTTGATAGTCTCGTTCCAGACTTCCTCGACGTTGCCCGAGCTCATAAGCTCATTTTCGAGCCATCTGTCCTTATCGAACATCTCGGGGTGCTCGTTCCAGAAGCGCGGCTTCATATTCCACGCGCAACGGTTCTTTTGCTTTTCCTCATCCCACACTCTTCCGCGGAATTCGTGGAGCCAATCGAGCGTCTGCGCACTCTTACCCGTCAGCTCGAGATATGGCTGAGCCGTGTGCTGTGCGCGTCCCATCGGAGACACATAAACATCGCTGATCGGCAGTTTTTCAAGTCTTTCGGCGAGCATATGAGCCTC
>JAZSMP010000241.1:0-2438 GCA_045535915.1 Eubacteriales bacterium
CTTCTTTGCCTCTTCCGAGTTGATAGCCATAGGCTTCTCGCACATGACGTGCTTGCCTGCCTCGAGAGAGTCAACGGTGATGAATGAATGCGAGCGGTTGGGTGTGCAAACGTGAACAACGTCGATGGTCTCGTCTGCAAGGAGATCCTTGTAGTTCTCGTAGACCTTTGCGTCTGCTGTGCCGTACTTTTCGGCAGCCTTCTGCGCCTTTTCAACGATGATGTCGCAGAAAGCGACCATTTCAACGTTCTTAAGCTTTGCGAGCGAGGGCATATGCTTGCCGTTTGCGATGCCGCCGCATCCGATTATACCGATTCTTACCTTTTCCATGATAAATACCGTCCTTTATGTTTTAAAATTAATTACCAGAAATTGCGATTTCCGAGAACATTACGTCGGGCGCGCCGAAGTTCGAGCCCGTGCCGAAGCTGAGGTTGTTTGCGATAGCGGTGACCTTGAAGAGGAGCTTGTAGAAGTTATCCGCAACCGTGATATTCTTGACCGCGCGGGTCTTCTTGCCACCCTCAACGAGGAATCCCGATGCCTGAAGCGAGAAATCGCCGCTTACCGCGTTGACGCCCGCATGCAGTCCCTGGAGATCGGTGATATAGAGTCCGTCGCCGAGCTTTTCGAGGAGTTCTTCATCGGTAAGCTCACCAGGCTTGAGGTAGAGACCCGTGACGCCGATGCCCTTTGCGCTCGTTGCGTTACCCGTGGTCTCGGTATCAAACTTCTTTGCGTACATACGGTTATAAAGCAGGGTCTTGAGTGTGCCATCCTCGATGACGCTCTTGGTGTAAACTGCTACGCCCTCTGCGTCGAAGGGGCAATGACCGTACTTCTTCTCGTGGAAGGGGTCGTCGATGAGGGTCACGATATCAGAGGCAACCTTCTCGCCCTCCTTGCCCGCGAACATCGTGGTCTTGAGGAATGCCGAACGCGCCGAGAAAAGTCCCGAGAATACGGAGAGTATCGAGCGCATTGCGCCGTTCTCCATGATAATGTTGTACTTGCCCGAGTCAACAGGCTTTCCGCCGAGCTTTGCAACCGCGCCGTCATACGCGAGCTTGACGAGATCGTCGTTCGAAATCTCATCCGCAAACTTCATCTCGTAGTTCTCTTCCGCGTCTTCGCCGTCCTTGACAGCGGCAACCGCGCCCTTTGCGACGTAGCCCGATTCGTAATCGAGGTCGAGTCCCGCTGAGTTGAAGAAGCTCGACTCGGATGCCGAGACCTGCATAAAGCTCTGCGAGCCTTCAACGACCTTTTCGCAAGACATAAGCTTTGTCTGAAGCTCCATGGTCACCTTGATCATATCTTCAGCCGAAGGAATGACTACTTCCTTCTTTTCAACCTGCTTGTATTCGGGCGAGCCTTCGAAGAGGGGGACCTCGTCGGCATCGTCAACGACAAGTGCGCTCTCGCATGCACGGCGAACGAGCTCGCTTGCTTCTTCGGGAGTTACGATATTGCCCGAAGCGTATCCGCTCTTACCGCCCTTGACGCATCTAACGCTGATGCTCTTGCTCTTTTCATAGGTAACAGACGAAATATCATCCTTGAGTGCCTCGACAGCCGCGCTGGTGGAGGAACCCATCTTGACCTCGTAGCCTTGCGCACCGTAAACTTCGGCTGCCTCGGCTACTGCTCTTTTAATAGCGTCTTTCATGATCTTAACTCCTTCCTTTTATTTGCTTCCGCCGACGGTGATATCCGAAACGCGGATGAGGGGCTGACCGACGTCTGTCGGCACCGAACCGCTCGACGAGCCGCACATACCCTGCGCGGTCTCCATATTCTGACCTACCATATCGATATTCATAAGGATCTCGCTGCCCGTACCGATCAGCGACGCGCCCTTGACGGGCTCGCAGATCTCACCGTTACGAACGATGTAGCCCTCTCTTACGGCAAAGTTGAACGCGCCGGTGAAGGGATTGACCGATCCGCCGCCCATAGCAGCGGCATAGATACCGTTGTCGATCGACTTGATGATATCCTCGTTCTTATCGGGTCCGTTTGCGATGTATGTGTTGGTCATACGCGAAGTGGGCTCGTAGGAATAATCCTGACGGCGTCCGCTTGCGGTGGAGGGCATATTCATTCTGCGCGAGCCGAGACGGTCGATCATGTAGGATGTGAGAATACCGTCCTTGATGAGGGTGCGCTTGATCATCGGCATACCCTCGTCATCGATGTTGCAGGAGCCCCAGCCGTTCGGGATCGTACCATCGTCGATCGCGGTGACCTTCGGGTTAGCGATCTGCTGACCAAGCTTGCCCGCCATCTGCGACATTCCGATACCGACGCTCGTTGCCACGAGAGAGTGAACGCACGCCTCGTGGAAGATAACGCCGCCGAAGCCGTTGCCGATAGCAACCGCCATCTTACCCGAAGGACAGGGGATCGCCCTCAGGATGACCATCGCCTGACGCGCC
>JAZSMP010000188.1:0-4941 GCA_045535915.1 Eubacteriales bacterium
TTCTTGATTGTAATTAAAAAATATGATATAATAAATAAAAACGCACAGAGGTGTCGATATGATCATTTTTGAAACAGACAAAAAAGCCGCAGAATTGAAGAAAAAGATACTTATGATGCCCGACGGCGAACCTCTTTCGGGCGAGGTCTACTACGTCAGTGCGGACGGCGACGACGCGAGCAACGGTCTGACGCCCGAGACTCCTTGGAAGACTCTTGATAAAGTTTCAAATTTTGATTTTTCCGAAGGCGACACGGTCCGCTTCCGCCGCGGTGACACCTTCCGCGGATTTGTTATGACGCATCGGACGGTCAAATATTGCGCTTACGGGGATGGTGAAAAACCTCGTTTTTACGGCTGGGAAAAGGATCTTGCCGATCCCGATCTTTGGGAGATCTGCGATCCCGACAAGAATATATGGAAGTTGAAGGAAAAGATACTCGACTGCGGAACTCTCGTTTTCAATGAGGGAGAGCGGCATTCCCGTAAGCTCATTCCCTCCTTCCGCGGCGGCAGATTTTGTTGCCGTTATGACGAAGAGCGCGAGTTTTACGTATCCGAGGAGATGACCGAGGATCTTGATATTTTCTGCAATCATGATCTTTATATTACCGTAAAACCCTCAAAAGGCGAGGATTTTGGTATCCCCGCGCTCACATGGGACACTCTCGGTGAGCTTTATCTCCGCTGTGATGCGGGAAATCCCGGTGTAGTTTTCAATTCAATTGAGGCTCTGACACGCAGACATATGTTCTTCGTCGGCTCAAATGAGAACGTGACTATCGAAAATCTCTGTATCAAATATGTTGGAACTCACGCGATATCGGCTTCAAGCACACGCGGACTTAAAGTCACGGGATGCGAGATCGGTTGGATCGGAGGAGCGATACAGCACTATTTCGGTACCGATCCGAACTACCCCGAGGGTCGTCGCGGAAGTGTCACACGCTACGGAAACGGTGTTGAGATCTACGGCTCGTGCGATAATTACTTGGTCAAAAATTGCTATATTTATCAGGTCTACGACGCCGCGATCACGCATCAGATCACAACGAACGGCAAAAAGTATGAGCTTAAAAACATCCACTATATCGGCAATCTCGTTGAAAACTGCGTCTATTCTATCGAATATTTTCTTGATCAGAACGCGGGCGAGGACGGTAGTATCATGAAAAACTGCGAGATCGCGGGCAATATTCTCCGTCTTTCGGGGTACGGCTGGGGTCAGCAGAGGCACAACACCCACACTCCCGCGCATATCAAGGGCTGGAGCAACACAAATCCCGCGAGCAATTTCGTGATCCGCGATAACGTATTCGATCGCGCGGCTTACAGAATGATCCACACGGTTGCAAAACGTGAAGATTCCTGCCCCGAAATGTGCGGAAATACATATATCCAGAATCTCGGCGCCCCGCTCGGTCTTTACGGTTCACAAACAGAGGCGGTTGAGCTCGTCTTTGATGAAAATGCTGCTGAAACTGTACGCAATATTCTCAGCGATAAGGATGCAAAGGTATATATATTGTAATAACCAAAGAGGAACGGCATTTGCTGTTCCTCTTGACATTTTTCGCATTTTGTGGTATATTATATAAGGAATATTTTGTTTTTAAGGAGACGTTATGATACTTACATCCCCCGAAATGATCGATATCAGCCGTCTTAAGGTAATAGCTTTTGACCTTGACGGCACTCTTACTCAACATCGTACTCCGCTCGGCGACGATAATCGCGCGGTTCTTGACGTTCTTTCGAAAAAGTACCGCATTCTTATGGTCGGCGCGGGTCAGTGCATGCGCATTTTTAACCAGATGCAGGGATATCCCGTTGATATTCTCGGCAATTACGGCTTGCAGTACTCGAAGTACAACCGCGAGACCGGCGCGCTCGACCTCATCCGCGATACCGTTCTTCCCTGCGACCGTGAAAGATCGGCTGAAAACGTCGAAATGCTGCGCCGCGAGTTCGGATTTACCGAATATGCGGGTGAGAGCATCGAATTTCATCCCTCGGGCGCGATCACGTTCCCCATTCTCGGCAAGTCGGCGAAGATTGAGGACAAGCTCGCCTTCGACCCCGACCGCTCGCGCCGCCGTCCCATGTACGCGCGAGTCAAGGAGCTCTTCCCCGAGTACACCGTTTTCATCGGCGGATCGTCCTCCTTTGACCTCGTACCCGCGCCCCACGACAAATACTATGCGCTCTCAAATCTCTGCGCTGAAGAAGGCTACGCGCACGATGAAGTCCTCTACGTCGGCGATGACTACGGAGTCGGCGGAAACGATGAGGCTGTAGCTAAATCAGATATTGCTTTCGTCACTATCGACGATTACACAAAGCTTGGCGAAAGACTTGATTTTTTACTTAATATATAATAAGGAAGCAAAATGAAACTCAAAACACAGATCGCCGTTGTCGGCGGAGGTCACGCGGGCGTTGAAGCCGCGCTTGCCTCGGCGCGCCTCGGCATCGATACAACACTTTTCTCGCTCTCGCTTGACTCCCTCGGAAATATGCCCTGCAATCCCTCGATCGGAGGCACCGCGAAGGGGCATCTCGTCTATGAGATCGACGCGCTGGGCGGAGAAATGGGTCGCGCAGCCGACAAGGTGACGCTCCAGTCGCGCACCCTCAACCTCGGCAAGGGCGCGGCTGTCCACTCGAAGCGTATACAAGCCGATCGCCGCAAATATCAGGAAGTCATCAAGCACACGCTTGAGCTGACCCCTAATCTGCGACTTCTGCAGGCTGAAGTGACCGAAATTATCACGGAGGATACCGAAAACGGCAAGAAAGTCGTCGGTCTGCGCACCTCGTACGGCGAGGAATACGAATGCGAAAAGGTCGTTATTGCGACGGGAACCTATCTCGACAGCAAGATTTTCGTCGGTGACCGTGCTATTCCCGCGGGACCCGATGGTCTCATCCCCGCTTGTGTGCTGACAAAGTCGCTCGCTGACGCGGGACTTTCGATCCGCAGATTTAAAACCGGCACTCCCCCGCGTATTTTGCGTTCATCGGTTGATTTTTCTCAGCTTGAAGAGCAAGAAGGCGAAAATGAGATAATCCCCTTCTCTGCCGATACCGATGAGGAGTCAATGCAGTCGATAGATCAGTATTCTTGCCATATCGTTTACACAAATCTCGAGACACACGCTGTGATAATGGAAAATATTGGCAGGTCTGCAATGTATTCGGGCATGATCAGCGGTGTCGGACCGCGTTATTGCCCCTCGATAGAGGATAAAATCATGCGTTTTGCTGATAAAGAGCGTCATCAGCTTTTCCTCGAGCCTATGGGCGAGAACAATGAGGAGCTTTATCTGCAGGGATTCTCCACTTCCCTGCCCCCCGACGTTCAGGACAAGATGCTCCGCACGCTTCCCGGTTTCCGTGACGCTGTGATAACACGCTATGCTTACGCGATAGAATACGATTGCGCCGATCCCACCGACCTTTACCCGACGCTTGAACATAAGAGGGTCTCCGGACTTTACGGTGTGGGTCAGTTTAACGGTACTTCGGGCTATGAGGAGGCCGCGGCGCAGGGTCTCGTTGCCGGAATCAACGCCGCACTTGCCATAAAGTGCGAAGAACCTCTCGTTCTGCGCCGTTTTGACGGATATATCGGCACTCTTATTGATGATCTTGTCACAAAAGGCACGAATGAACCCTACAGAATGATGACCTCGCGCTCCGAATACAGACTTTTGCACCGTCAGGATAACGCCGATGCGCGTCTGACGCCTTACGGTCGCCGAGTCGGTCTCATTTCGGATGAAAGGTATGAAAGATTCCTTAAGCGACAAGAGCTTATCGAAAATGAAAAGGCAAGAATAGAACAAGTGTTCGCTAAACCGAGCGACGCTTCTTCCCTTCCCGAGGGTGTTGTTATTCCCGCGCACGGCGCTTCTGTTGCCGATCTGCTCCGCAGACCCGAAATTTTCTATGACGACACAGCTAAAATAGATAAAAACCGCCCCGCACTTCCCCGCTCTGTCATAAGAACGGTACAGTATGACGTAAAATACGCAGGATATCTCCGCAGACAGACTGCCGAGATCAATCGTCAGGCACGTCTCGAAGAATTCAAGCTTCCCGAGGACATTGACTACGCTTCCGTCGGAGGTCTCCGAATTGAGGCTGTCCAGAAGCTATCAAAGATCAGACCTGTCACACTCGGCCAGGCTTCGCGTATCAGCGGTGTTTCTCCTGCAGATATTTCGGTTCTTCTGATCAGACTCGGCTTGAAATGAGGTAATTATGGCTAATATCTTAGATTTTACATTTTATCCTGAATATCTGGCTGAAGTTTTTAAGAAAAACGAGCTTTCGGAGTATGCCGACCCTTATATTTGTACAAAACTTACTTCATTCTGCGAATATCTGCTCGAACAGAATCAATTATTCAATCTCACTGCCATCAAAACTCCCGAAGGTGCCGCTTTACTTCATTTTGCTGATTCTTTGACTCTTTCAAAGTTTGTGCCCGAATCTGCTAAGGTACTTGACATCGGCTCCGGTGCCGGCTTTCCAGCGATACCTCTTGCCATTGCAAGGCCCGATTTATCTATTACAGCGCTTGATTCAACACAGAAACGTATTGATTTTATCTATAGATGCGCTGAAATGCTTGGTTTGAGCAATCTCAAGGCTGTTTGCCACCGTGCAGAAGATGTTACGGGCAAGGATTTTAAAGAAGAGTTCGATATCGTAACCGCAAGAGCCGTTGCATCTTATTCGATACTTCTCGAACTTGCAATTCCGGCTGTAAAAATCGGTGGACAGTTTGTTGCTATGAAATCCAAGGATGTTTCACGTGAAACTTCCGGTATTAATAAGGTAATAAAGCTATTGGGCATTTCAGAACCTGTCTTTCATAACGTCAAATTGGCAAATAATGACGAAGATTTTGAAAGATGCATTGTAACTCTCAAA
>JAZSMP010000198.1:0-5230 GCA_045535915.1 Eubacteriales bacterium
TATCTGGATCTGGTGGATGCGCCCCACGGCTCGGACAATGCCATGCTCCGCATTGGCAAGGATGCGCCCAAGGGCGCGCTGGTGGGCCTCGACGGCGAGGCTTACGAGGGCACCGCTGATGAGGCGCTGAAGGCCATGGCACGCGGCGAGACCGCACTCTGCACCCTGGGCGGCCCCGGCGAAGAGGGCGCAGGCTACAAGGGCTACGGCTACGCTATGTTCGTAGAGCTCCTTTCCGCAGTTCTTCAGGACGGTTCCTACGGTAAGGCTCTTACCGGTCTTAAGGACGGCAAGAAGGTTCCCTTCCACCTCGGTCACTTCTTCATCGCTATCGACACCGACCACTTCCTCGGCGAGGACGTTTGCCGTAAGAAGGCCGGCGACATCATCCGTGAGGTTCGTTCCGCAAGAAAGGCTCCCGGAGCAGAGCGCATCTACTCCGCAGGCGAGAAGGAATACGAGATCCGTCTCTCCCGTGAGTCCGGTGTTCCGATCAACGAGTCGGTTCAGGGCGAAATGAGCGCAGTTCGCGACAAGCTCGGTCTTACCCAGTACGTATTCCCCTGGGAAAAATAATTTAAACAAAGGAAACAAAGCATATGAATTACAGAGAAGAATCTCTTAAGAAGCATGCTGAATGGAACGGTAAGATCGAAGTTACCGCTCGCATTCCCGTAAATACCCGCGACGACCTCTCTCTCGCGTACACTCCCGGTGTTGCAGAGCCCTGTCTCGCAATTCAGGCTGATTACAACAAGTCATTCGAGCTTACCCGCCGTTCGAACCTCGTTGCCGTTATCACCGACGGTACCGCAGTTCTCGGTCTCGGTGACATCGGTCCCGAGGCAGGTATGCCCGTTATGGAGGGTAAATGCCTTCTCTTCAAGGAATTCGGCGAAGTTGACGCATTCCCTCTCTGCATCCGTTCCAAGGACGTAGACGAGATCGTTCGTACTATTTATCTCCTTTCCGGCTCCTTCGGAGGTATCAACCTCGAAGATATCGGCGCACCCCGTTGCTTCGAGATCGAGCGCAGACTTATCGAGCTCTGCGACATCCCGATCTTCCATGACGACCAGCACGGCACCGCGATCGTAGTTGCCGCAGCTCTTCTCAACGCACTCAAGATCGTTAAGAAGGATATGGCAGAGATCAAGATCGCAATGAGCGGTGCGGGCGCAGCAGGCGTATCCATCGCAAAGCACCTCATCAATATGGGCGCAACCGCAGGCAACATCATCATGTGCAACAGCCGCGGTACCATCTATGAGGGCAAGCCCGGTCTCAACTCCGAGATCCAGGAAATGGCTAAGATCACCAACAAGGATAAGGTCGACGGCACTATCGCAGACGCACTCCGCGGTGCTGACGTATTCATCGGCGTATCCGCTCCCGGCACCGTTACCGCCGAGATGGTCTCCACAATGGCAGAGGACGCTATCGTATTCCCGATGGCAAACCCCACTCCCGAGATCATGCCCGACGAGGCGAAAGCAGGCGGCGCGCGTATCGTTGGTACAGGCCGTTCCGACTTCCCCAACCAGATCAACAACCTCCTCGCATTCCCCGGCATCTTCCGCGGTGCGCTTGACGTCCGCGCGTCGGTGATCAACGAGGAAATGAAGGTTGCAACCTCCCGCGCACTCGCTTCTCTCATCAGCGAAGAAGACCTTAGTGAGGAGAACATCATCCCCTCCGCGCTCGACAAGAACGTCGGCAAGGTCGTCGCAGCCGCTGTTGCAGAGGCTGCACGCGCAACAGGCGTTGCAAGAATCTAAATTCAACAATAAAACCGAGTCACTCAGGTGGCTCGGCTTTTTAGTGTAAAGTGAAAAGCGGAAAGTGAAAAGTTTGAATTTCCGAGCCTTCAGGCTCGGAAATTTTCAATTTGAATGAATTATTATCTTTAATTACAGAACACCTAACGAAAAAATTCGCACTCTAAAACTCCCCTTCCCGGTTTACGGGAAGGGGGTGGGGGATGGGTCCCTATTTGAAATATACATAATTACATGGATATCGGCAAAATCTCTGTAGCTAAACAAAATTTCAGCACTCGCGAGGTTCCCCGCCCCAGTTTATGGGGCGGGGGCAGGGGTGGGGTCCCTATTGGAGGCGCGATTTTTTCAATCATAAAAAGCTTTATCATTCAAAAAAGTCATTGACCTCGCATCCGATCAGGCTTGCAAGAACAGGCAAAAATGTTATATCGGGATAACATATCTCCTTTTCCCATTTATAAACGGCTTGCGGAGAAACACCAATCAGTCTGCCGAATTCACTTTGCGTGATATTGTTTGCGCGGCGATATTCGATTATTTTCTGCGAAATCATTATTTTTACTCCTATCATCCATACCTCTTTCAATTTTAGTCTTGACAAACAAAAAACGCACCCATCGGGTGCGTTTAATAATAAAAGCACCCGATGTCGGATGCAACACAATATTACCTGCCGCCAAAACAAAGCGTGAGGCGCGTATGACATCCGAAAATATATTTTTTCATCTTCATCACCTCCTTGATTTGTTTGTAATAATTCTCATGTGTTTATTATATCATAACATTTAACTTTTGTCAACAGATTTCAACCTTTGGTTTACTTTGCATATATTTGTTCCGCGCGGCATATATTTTACCGAAATATATGCCCACGGAGGAAAAGAAATGAATGATAATTTAAAGGGGAATTTTGATTACACCGCGCGCGTTCTTGACCGCACCGAATTCTGCGACCTTTCCGACGACTACACTTTACCAGACTATATGCCGGCTATCGGGCGCGTGATCTCCTGCACTGCCACAGCCGCGCCGCCCGCGCTCTACCTCGGCGGTGGAAACATCGAATTTGCCGGCGGAGTGCGCTACCTTCTTCACTATGAATCCGCCGAGGACTCGACTCTTTGGTGCGCCGAGCTCCCGAGCGAATACGATCACCTCATATCCACAGACCGCATCCCAAATCTCCCGAGCGATCCCGCTGACATTGCAGGGCTTGTGACTGCCGAAGCTGAAAACGTCAGTGCACGTATTACTGCACCTCGGCGCCTCACGGTCAAATCGAAAGTCCGTCTCGGAATGGGCATTTCATGTGCATCAAAGTTTGAGACAGCCTTCCGAGGAGACGCGGATGATGCCGACGCACTTCGTTATCTTGAAGCTTCTTCTCCCTATGGAATCAACTCCTGCGGTACAAGTGCGCCGATGATCTGCCGCGATAAAATAGCCTTCTCCGAGCTCGGACTCTCCGACACCAACACCTGCAGAGTTATCTCTTCCCGCGCAAAAGTCATGATAAACCGCCTTGAAGCAAGTGGAAATTCGGTGGACTGCAAGGGCGAGATCAACGCATGTATGCTTTATACTTCGGAAGACGAAAACGCACGTCCTCGCCGTATCACCCGCAGAATCCTCTTCTCTGCCGAAATTCCCATGACCATTCTTCCCGCGGTCTCGGCGTCGCCGATCGGGATCAGAGCATACGGCGTCTGCCCCACGGTCACAGCAACTTCGGGCGAGGACGGAATCAATATCGAAACCGCACTACTGCTTTCAGCCGAGTCGGCTTGGGTATCCTCGCTTTCCTACCTCAAGGACGTTTATTCACAAAAAGCCGAATGCGAATTATCGAGGAATTCTTTGGAAATTCGCATTCCGATCGCTTGTTTCAACGGCAACGCCACGATCAGCGCACAGTCGAAGCTCGATGTACTCGGTCTCGACGGCGGTATGAAGCTGCTCGATTACAATGCAACTGTCCTTCCGAATACCGAATGGGAGATCACCGACAGCGGAAAATTCATTCTGAGCGGAAAAATGAAGGTCACCGCCATCGCAGACAACGGTGCCGAGCTCATCCCCGCCGAATTCGAATCCGACTTCAAATACACTTCCGACATGCCCGATGCCAAGGGCGCATCTTCTCCGAAGATCAACGTCATTACCGATATTTCGGATATCAAATGCCGTCTCGACAGCGACAGGATCTACGCCGATTGCGAACTCTGCGTGTCTGTCCTTGCCGAGGACGAAAGAAGGATCAGCGCCGTATCCGAGGTCAATCTGACTGCCGTACCGTCGGAAAACAGATCCGCCGCACGTATCATCGTCTGCTATCCCGCAAAAGGCGAAACTCTCTGGGACGTTGCAAAGAGATACCGTGCAGATGCAGGTGACATCGCCGAGAAAAATTCTCTCTCGGTCACAACTCCCGATGCTTCCGAATCGCTTACAAAATCAAAGTTCCTTATAATATAAAACAAACGAACAGCCCGGCGTTTTCGCAAGGCTGTTCGTTTTTTTATGTTAGATCACGGGAACGATCAGAGTCTGAAGCGCGGTGTAAGCGGCATCGTATGACTCTGCCGAAATGTACATCGCGATCATTCCTATCGCCGAAAGTCCCATTAAAATTGCCATGATTGCGGCAATGATTCGAACGATTTTAGGCATTATATTACCTCTTGTATTCTCTTCTGATAAACCAACCGCCTCCCGAGGGAGGCGATTGATCTATGTAAGATCTGAATTAATCTTTAAGATTAGTTCTCTCTCTTCTTGAAGCTTACAGCAGCAACGCCGAGGGTTGCAACTGCTACGAGAGCTACTACGAAGAAGATAGCGTTGTCACCGGTATCGGGGTTGGAAGGAGTGGTGCCGGTTGCGGGAAGAATAACAGCCTTGAGGTTGGTGTTCTTGGTGCAGAGCTCGTCAAGCCATGCATATCCGCAATCCTTGCAGTACCAGTACTCGATGTTACCGTTCTCGGTAGCGGTGGGAGCCTTTGCTGCTACGTGCTCGATGTTGTGAGCTACGGGAAGCTGAACTGCGAGGAGGTTGGATGCTACGCCGCCTGCTACTTCTACCCAGTCACACTTGGTGCAGTACCAGTATTCGATGTTACCCATCTCGAAGCATGTGGGAGCCTTTGCATCAACCTTAACGAGGTCGTGTGCAGCGCCGAGCTTAACGGAGAGGAGGTTGGATACGAGAGTTCTTGCCTCGTCGAGCCATGCGTAACCGCAGTTGGTGCAGTACCAGTACTCAACGTTGCCCTCTGCCTCACAGGTAGGAGCTACAGCTGCTACGTGCTCGATAACGTGCTCGGTGGTGGGAAGCTTAACAGCGAGGAGGTTGGATGCTACGCCGCCTGCAACCTCTACCCAGTCACATGCAGAGCAGTACCAGTACTCGATGTTACCCATCTCGAAGCAGTCGGAAGCCTTAGCCTC
>JAZSMP010000063.1:0-4286 GCA_045535915.1 Eubacteriales bacterium
TCTACGGACGTGAGCAGAACTGGTTCTTCATCGAAACAAGCATCTTCCCATTCCTCCCCGACAAGATCATGCCGCTTGCCGTCGTCTTCTCGGTCACAGGAAGCGCGTTTGTGGTTCATTGCGTTTATTATATCGTGAAAGCGGCAATCACAAAGGCCGGAAATAAAAGGGCAAATTGAGGGCAAAGGGCTGAGGGAGTGCAGAATGCAGAGTGCAGAATGCAGAGTGCAGAGTGCACTCTCTCTGCCCTCTGACATTTATATGAACCTATCAAACCACATCGCAAGCTCAATTCTCATAGCGTCGTTCATCTTATGTCCGACGCCCTCCATAAGGTGGAACTCGATGTAGCTACCCGAGCGGCGGACCGATTCGACGAATTCGGTGACCATGACGGGATCAACTGTCTTGTCCGCGTCTCCCTGCCATACCTTGATCGGGCAGGGCGGAATAACAACGCGCTCGCCCTCGGAATTAATGAACGATCTGGTCTTGTAGGGGTTAAAGCCGACCGTGTTCGGCGCATACCATTCATCCTCGGGGAAGCGGTATATCTGAACTATGCGGTCGTGGGTACTGTAACCCGTGGTCTCGCTTTTTTTAGTTTTATCCCACGTGCCGATGCAGTAATGACCGTCGACCGTCACGCCGTCCATATTAAGACGTGGATAGATCAGTCCGAGCGCAATAACGATTCCGGGGAAGGTATGCGCAAAGTTCATAGCGGTATGACCGCCCATCGACGCGCCCGCAACGAGCACGCGGCGCGAAAGATTATAATGCTTTACCGCATATAGATACGCCTTGTGGAGCGCAAAAATATGTTCGGGACAGCCCATGGTCAGTCCGTGCGGCTGCGAGCCGCAAACGTCGAGAACGGCATATCCGCGTTTGATACACTCGCGGCAATAGGCGACACCGCCGGTCTTGCCGTCCTCCTCGCGGACGTAGCTTCCCGCGCCGTGGCAGGAAAGGATCAAGGGAGTTTCCTCGCCCTCGTCGGAATAGGAATCGGGCAGGCAGAGCGCGCATTCGCACTCGTCCCACTCTTCTCTGTCGGTGACGGCATTGGCTGTAGATCCGCTTACTTCGCGGAAATTATTGAATCTTACCTTGAAAAAGATCACTTCTTTTTCAGTACCGTCACTCCACAGAGCTATCTTCTTTCTGATCTCCATCACTTTCACCTTCTATTTCAAGATATTCGTCCCTCTCACTCTCGCTGATCGGTTCTGGGGCGGGTCTTTCATAAAAATAATCAAGCTTTGAGCATTCCCAATCGGTGACGCTCTCACCGGCAATGTCGTCCTCGGCGTCGCTTGCGGGGATCTCTTCGGGCAGGGGATCGTCCTCGTCCTCGACCTCTATCTCCTCGCCATTCTCGTCAACGAGCGCGGGTGCATCCTCTCTCTGATATGCCGCAAAGGCGCCGATAGCCGAAATGACGGTCAGCGCAAGGAGGGTCAGAGTGTATGTCGACATCTTGTCGTACATAATATTTGCGAATACGCAGATCGGCGGGATCGCACAGAGGCACGCGCCTATCCATGCGCGGCGGCGGAAAACGAGTGTCAGGATCAGCACGCCGAAAATGATGATGGCAAGTCTCAGATAGACCGAATATTCCTCGCCAACATAGGTCATATTTATATCCTCGGCGATTCCCTCGGCTGTATACTGCTTTGAAATTTCGTTGAGGAGCTTTCTCGCACTCTGAATACCGTGGATTTCATAGGTGCGCCAGATCATGTCCATAACGTCGGGGATCGCCGCGAGCTTGGTACTGATCACAAAGCCTTCTTCTTTAAGTGCTTCGACCTTTTCGGTGACTCCGTTGAAGACGTAAAGGATGCGGTAGACGTAGAGCGATATACCGACTGCCGCGGCGTTGCAGAGCAAAGCGCCCGACGCGGCGCTGTTGAGTCCGAGGAAGGATTTTTTACCCCTCTCGGAGGTTGCGGCGTAAAAGAGTGCGCCCGCGGCATGTACCAGACAGAGCACCACGACCGTATTCGGGAACTTCGGCAAAGCTTCAAAACGCATCATGGTCAGCGCATATGAAAGCGCGGCGGCTGACGTCAGCATACCGAAAGCGGGGACCTTTTCAAGAATAAATCCCGCAGCGGCGGAAATCGCCAGAAGGAAGCAGAGCGTCAGGTGCTCCTCGGTATTGATATTTGCGTCAAGGAACTGTTCGAGCTTTCCGGGAAGCTCCTCCATTGTTCCGTCTTCAAGGATTTCGGGCTCCTCGGGCTTAAATTTCAAATAGAGCGTCAGTACGTATATGCATATGAAAATGCAGAGCAGTACCGCGATTCCCGAGGTAAAATTCTTAACTGTTTTCACCTTTATTTTCCTTTCTTTGCGGGTTGGTTCTGGGGCAGACGGCGGCATTTTCCGCCGGGAATGGGTGCGCCCGACAAAAACGTCTTGATAAGCACATCGATCTCGCGCGGAGATTCGGTCGTAAAAATATAGTGACGGCGGGTGATAAATCCGTCGGAGAGATCGCGCGGACGGTCGAGAATATATGTCGGAAGCGAATTTACTATCAGCGAACGGTGCTCCGGCAAGCGCAGTACGGGGAAAGATACGCCCATTCTGTCAACGAGCTTCGTTTGTCCGCGCTCGCAGACCTTGCAGCCGCCGATCTCACGGCCGACGCATTTTTCGGTGACCATCAGGGGCAGTCTGCCGTAGACTACGGCGGATGTGCATCCCGAAATATCGCGTATTCTCGGCAGGGTCAGCTCGGGTGAGAGGACGAGATCCTCAAATCCGAGTGATTCGAGAGCCGCAACTGTCTCCGAGTTTGTGATATTGAGTCTGAGATCGCCGTGGAGCTTGAAACCAAATTCACGGGCGAGCGAGATATGTCCGAGATTACCGACGAGGCAATCTGTCGCGCCGAGCCTCTTTGCCTCTTCAAGCTGACGGCGGAGGCGTGGCATTTCCGAGTCGAAAATGACGGGCGGAAGGATAACTCCGCGCGCACCCTTCGACTTCGGGAACTCCTCGGGAGGCAGATAGGCAATATCGAAATATTTCGCCGCGGCGGCTGTGTATTGCGAAGCACTCATGAACACAGCGGAGTTGATTATCTGCTTTCCGCGTCTGCCCGATCCTCTCTGCGGCTTGTAATCCGACGCGCGACAGTTTCTGTCGGCATATTCGGGGATCGGCTCGCGGTCGTTTTTGTAATCTATCTTGGTTTTCTGCGACGCGGAACGCGCCTTGTCGCCCTCGGTGCGGATACCGAGCATGTTTTTGCCGATATTTTTTGTGTAGTAACCGTCCGTAAAACCCTGGCGGGAGAAGATCTCCGCCAGACGGCGCATCTCTTCGGCATTCGCTCCCCTGCCCTCGTCGAGCAGACGGCGCCAGATCGAGATAACGCCCGCAACGTACTCGGGCGGCTTCATTCTGCCCTCGACCTTGAGCGAGGCAACGCCCATTTCGATAAGCTCGGGCAGATGGGGCGCGAGAGACAGATCCTTGAGACTGAGTGGATATCCCTTTCCTCCCTTTCCGTCTGAATAGGGCAGACGGCAGGGCTGGGCGCAGAGTCCGCGGTTGCCCGAGCGTCCCCCGACGATCGAAGAAAAGAGACACTGTCCCGAATGGCAAACACAAAGTGCGCCGTGGACGAAGGCTTCGATCTCGATGGGAGAGTTATGGCAGACGTACGCGAGGTCCTCCATCGAAGTTTCGCGCGCGATGACCATTCGCTCAAATCCGAGCCCGGAGATCAGCTTGGCTTGTTCGAGATTGTGGCCCGACATCTGCGTTGACGCGTGCAGGGGCAGATCGGGGAAGGTACGGCGGATCATTGATGCCACCCCGAGGTCGGCGACGATCAGGGCATCCGCGCCCGCAAGGTACGCGGCCTCCGCAGTCTTCAAAAGGTCTCCGATCTCACGGTCGTAGACAAGGGTGTTAAGTGTCAGATATATGCGCACACCCGCTTCGTGCGCGCGTGCAATTTCGTATTTCAGGCTTTCGGGTGTGAAGTTTGCCGCGCCGATGCGGGCATTGAAACCCGACGCTCCCATATAAACCGCGTCCGCGCCCGCGCGGATGGCGGCAGTAAGTGCATCGGGCGACCCCGCGGGGGCAAGAAGCTCGGGCAGTTTATTCAATTTTTCCATTTTCCGAACCTCCGCGGATAAATTTACGCCGAAACTCTTGACGGTGAGCCTTTGTCGGTGTATAATTAGAGTGACAAGAATAATCCGAACTAGTTTTTTGGCGACAAATATCCGCCATCAGTTCGTCAAACGCCTTGA
>JAZSMP010000284.1:0-3014 GCA_045535915.1 Eubacteriales bacterium
GTAACCGAGCTCGAAGGCTCACTTGCCTGGGGAATTTCGCTGAAGGACGATGCCCTCAGCGGAGGAACGTCGTGTAACTGGGAAAACAGACCATAAATTATTATGAAACAACTCTACTATGAAATAAAAAAAGTATTCGGGCAGCGTTTTTTCATGGTTATAACTGCCGTGCTGCTCGTAATATGCACTTCGCTCTGCGTTTTTTCGATGCGCAAGAGCACGTCACAGCTTCGCAACGAGGGACTGGTTGAAGCTTATCAGCTTTATAACAGTGACCCCGAAGCGGCGCGTGCGCTTTATGCCGAATACGAAGCCGATTCCAAGGCGGGCATTGAAGTGCCCCAAGAGTACTCCCATCTGCGCAGTGTCATCCGCAAGGCGGAGAGCAATGAGCAATACCCCGACAAGCTCCTTAAAGTCTCGTTGAGCGCAAGCAGAAAGGCACTCGAGTTTGAACGCGACGGCTACGGAGAGGGCGATTTCATTTATGATTATCAGAAAAACTGCGAAAGCCTTTATCTGATCGCCTCGGAGGAGGTGACGCTCCCAGTCGCGATCGTCTCGGGCTGGAGCAATTATTTCTCACAGACTTATACGACTTACTTTATCCTTGCCGCCGTCTTTTTGCTCGTATGCACCGTCTACATCCCCGAAAAAACCGACGGGATCTATCCCCTTCTGCGGAGCACAAAGCGCGGGCGTCATGCGTTTTCGGGCGCGAAGCTCGGTACGGTCATCCTTCTTTCGCTTGCACTGACCGTGATCTTTTCGGGCGCATCTTTTATTGCTATCGCAATAAAACTCGGCTTTTCCTCGCCCGATATGCCCGTCCAGGTACTCTCGGGACTCGATTATTGCCCATATCTCATAACCGTCGGTGAATATTTGGCAATCCACAGCTTGCTGCGACTCGGCGCGGTGCTGGTTTTCGCACTTATTTGTGCTGCTGTGACGGCGGTAAGGTGTGATTACGTGATATCCTTCGCGGGCGGCGCATTGCTCGTTCTCGTCAATTATCTTCTCAATAAAGCCAATTATTCCTCCGTCAACGCTCCGGCAAAGCATTTCAACCTATTCTCTCTTTGCGACTGTGAAGGAATTTTCTCGCGCTACTATGCCGTTGACTTTTTCGGCATGCTCGTATCTTTCCTACGATTCGGACTATGCTTTTTCATCCCGCTCGTAATAGCGACATTGGTTTGGAGTTTTTATGCCATCGCCCGCGGCAGAGGACATCTGAACTCGGCAATCATCCTCTCGCGCGTTGTCAAAAGAATCGGGATTCCGTCCGTTTCGGAAAAAAAGAGAATAAGAAAACTCCGAACGGTCCGCGCGGGTCTGCCTGTGTTTGAGGCGCAAAAGACGCTCGGCAAGCTCGGAATCATCATGATTCTGATCCTGCTTTCTGTATTCCGCATCAACTCTGCGGTGACTTCATACGCGAGTCCGAAGGATACCGACGAGATATTCTACCGCGAATATATAGAACGCATCGACGGCGAGTACACCGATGAAAAGGCGGAGTATATCTCGGACGAGATCGCGTATATCAATGCCGCGATCAAAAGGTACGAGGCTATGCAGGATAGCGACGACGAGATGTCAAACGCGGAGCGTATGGAGATCATTGAGGCGGCAAATTATGCCTACTCGCATAAAAATGCCGCAGAACGCGCCAATGAATACGTTAACAAGCTCCGCGGACTCAGTGACCTCGGAGAAAGCGACGCACTTTTCCTCTATGATACGGGTTGGCAGCTATTGCTCTCACGCAAAGCCGATCTTGTATCCTTCGCGCTGATTCTGTTTGCACTTAGCAACGTATTTGGTGTCGAATTCGGCAAAAGCTCGTCTTCGGGCAGATTTGCCGATATCCTTCGTGCAACCAAGCGGGGCAGAGAAAGAACCTTTTTTGCGAAATTCGCGCTCGGTGCAGTCTGCGCGGTTGCGGTCTTTACTGCTTTTGAAACAGCGGACTACTATCTGATTGTGAAAAACTACACCCTCCCGCATCCCGAAAGCGCATCTGTGATACTTTTCTCAAAGGTCGAAAGCGAGGAGGGAATACGCTTTGCGGGAGTTGAACTGCTCGATTTTGCGATAGTGGGAACGCTTCTGCGTATTTTTGCAACCTTCTTGTTTGCCTTCGGAGTTTTTGCACTTTCATCAGTGGTTAAGAAGAATATTACGGTTATGATGATCTCGGCGCTCGTGCTTCTTCTGCCATCCGCAGTTTCAGCGAGTTCGGGACTCTCACTGTTATCAAAAATCGACTTCCTTCCGGTTGCGGCGGGCGCGGAGCTTTTGCGCATATCCGAGTCGGTAAATCCCGCGGAACCATTCGGAAACGCCGTACATTCGGTAATAATACTTACAGCCGTGTCGGCCGTGATCCTTTTCGCATCATACAGAACATGGACCTTACATAAACGAATCAAGGAGGCAAAAAGATGAAACTCTCGATCAACAACGTCTCAAAATCGTATGGAAGTAATAAAGCGCTTTCCAACTTCACCGCAGAGCTTGAACCGGGAATCTACGCGCTTCTCGGACCTAACGGTTCCGGAAAGTCCACTCTCATGAACATCATCACCGACAACCTCAAATCCGACGAGGGCGAGATCCTCTTCTCGGACGGCGGCGAGGCGGGAAACATCCTCAAAATGGGTGTCCGATTCCGTGAAAAACTCGGATTTATGCCCCAATACCCCGGAATGTACCCGAATTTCTCGGTCGAGCGGTTTATGTGGTATATGGCGACGCTCAAGGACGTCGGATCGCACCTCAAGGGCAGAGCGAAGCGCGAATACATCAAAAACGAAATTCAGACTATTCTCAAAGCCGTCGAGCTCGATGACATTCCAAGGAGAAAAATCGGCGCGCTTTCGGGCGGTATGAAACAGAGACTCGCCCTCGCGCAAGCTGTTCTCGGAAACCCCTCTGTCCTCATTCTCGACGAGCCTACGGCAGGACTCGACCCAAAGCAAAGAATCGCGATCCGTAATTTCATTTCA
>JAZSMP010000269.1:0-3733 GCA_045535915.1 Eubacteriales bacterium
GACCGCTTGGCCTCCGACTTCTCTGCACTATAAAAGGACTGCCTCAATAAGAAGCAGCCCTTGATTTTGTTTAGTTATTAACAAACTCGTCGTAGATCGCCTTTACGGTGACCTCAAAATCGCGTTCCTCAACGCCGAGGATGATGTTGAGCTCGGAGGAACCCTGGTCGATCATCTTGATGTTTACTTCTGCATTTGATACAGCGGAGAATACTCTTGCCGCGGTACCCTTTGCCTTGACCATTCCTCGTCCGACGACTGCGATAAGCGCGAGTCCGTCGTCAACGGTGATGCTGTCGGGCTTGAGAGTGCGACTGAGCGAAGCGATCAGCTTTTCACGGATGGGGTCAATATCGGCGGTAGCAACGATGACGCTCATCGTGTCGATGCCTGTGGGCATGTGCTCGAAAGCAATGCCGTTTTCCTCGAAGACTTCAAGCATACGGCGTCCGTAGCCGATCTGCGAGTTCATAAGGTCGTCCTCAACGGTGAATACCGAGAAGCCGCGTCTGCCCGCAATACCTGTGATGATATGCTTGCTGTCGTAATCCGAAGCGGATGCGACGATCATGGTTCCGTCGTCGCCGGGACGCATAGTGTTTCTGATATTGATCGGGATGCCCGCGATTCTTACGGGGAAGATGGCGTCCTCGTGAAGAACGGTCGCACCCATATAAGAGAGCTCGCGAAGCTCACGGTATGTAACCGTCTCAATGGCGCGGGGATCCTTGATTATTCTCGGGTCAGCCATCATAAAGCCCGAGACGTCTGTCCAGTTCTCGTAAAGGTCGGCGCCCGCCGCACGTGCTACGATCGAGCCGGTTATATCTGAACCGCCACGGGAGAATGTCTTGACCGTACCGTTGGGCATAAGTCCGTAGAAGCCGGGGATGATAGCGCGCTCGTGACGCGCAAGCTCTGCCGTGAGGACCTCGTGAGTCTTATCTGCGTCAAAGGTTCCGTTGTCCTTGAAGAGGATGACGTTTTCGGCGTCGATGAAATCAAAGCCGATGAACTTTGCGAGAATAAGTCCCGAGAGATATTCGCCTCGGCTCGCCGCAAAATCGCGTCCGGCACGGCCGAGTATGGCGTTCTTGATATAGTTCAGCTCGCCGCTGATATCAAAGTCGAGACCGAGGTCCGCGATGATACCCTGAAAGCGGGCGCAGATATTGCTGTAGCAGGTTTCAAATTCTTCTTTGGTTGAAGTATCTCTGGCAAGATTATAGCACTGATAAAGCATATCAGTAATCTTGATATCGTCGGAAAAACGCTTTCCGGGCGCAGAGGGGACAACGTAACGTCTGTCCGGGTCTGCCGAAATGATTTCGGCAACTCTTCTGAATTTGTCGGCGTCTGCAAGTGACGAACCGCCGAATTTAACAACCTTAATACTCATTTTAATGCTCCGTTCTCGTTGGTTTTACATTATACTATAATATTATACAGATTTTTTTGTTTCTGTCAACAGAGAAATGTAAAATATTTGGATGTTTTGATAAATTTCTACGATTTTTATAGGATAATGCGAGTTCGGAATGCAGATTTATTGCAACCTGCCTTCGGTATCAGTCGTTGTAATAGAAGAATTTGTAAAAGACAGGATAGTCGGAATAAAGATCCGCAAGCGTAGTGCGCGATTTATCGGCGGGATCATTGATGGTAAATCCCGAGGCTGTAAGTGACGGCCCTCCCTTAAAGCCCGTGATGACCACCCAATGCTGACCGCCCGCAGAAGTCTTTGCACCGAAGAGAACGGGTTTGCCGGCCTTCAGCTGCTTATAGATCTCGGAAAGATATCCCGAGCTGCTGTAAACAGCGGTATAATCGCTTGGCCAATATACGTTGCCCGATGAGGTGTAGCTCAGCTTCCTTGACATGGCGTCGGGATATATCGTTTTGCCCGTGCGATACGATTCCATCATTGCGATGGAGGTCGTAGTGCAGCCGACACGGTAGATCGTTTTGCCCGATCTGCCGAGCGTGACGCTTGCCCATCTCTTGTCTGTCTGCATATAATGCGGAACAGAGAGTGAGACGGCGGAATACGATGAGGCGCCTGTCAGGTATGCAGAACTAACGTAACCGAGCTTGGTTCCGTTATAAAGGATGCGGCTGAAGTCTCCGCTCGTCCAGAGTACGAGAACGACCTCACCGCTCGGAAGGCTTCCGAGACGTGAATAGGATGTTCCCGCTCCGCTGCGTACGTTGAGATTTCCGCTTGCGGTCTTTACGGTCTTAGCCGTGGCGCTGACGGTTTGTATGTAGTCGGAATGGCAGTAGCCATATCTTCCGTCGTCAAATTCCACATACCACCAATCCCCGCTCCGCCACATCAGCGTCAGATAGCTTCCCTTATAAAGAGAGCTGACGATCTCGGATGAGGTAGAAGCGGAACGGCGCACGTTAAGACTGCCGCTTTCGGTGGCAACACGTCCTGCCTTTGAGTCAGCAGACGCTGCGCTTGCGCCTACGGAAACACCAAAGAGCATGATGACCGTTGCCGCCGATATAATAAAGATTTTAATAAATTTTTTCATAATGTCATTCCTCTTTTCTTTCGGCAGGCATATCTGCCGAAGTTTTTTCACATTCCCCCTTTTTGCGCAATGTTGCATATATGCATGTATATTATAACATATCGGGTGCGGTTTGGGAAGAGGCAAAATATTGGAAATATGTTGGTTGATGGTGGGATAAAAGTGACTAGTGACTAGTGAAAGGAGATTTTTCGCAAACGAAAATAACAGATCTATAATTTTGTGCTGTGCTAATAAAGCATCGTGCAGTACAATAATATAACGAATAAAAAGAATAATCTCGGATATTTTGAAGTTTTCACTTCTTAATATCCGAGATTCTTTTATTTTGATATTAAATTATCTGATTGAATATTGGGTTGTCAAAGTTTATTTGAATTATCAATAGGAATAATTTCCGAGCAACTCGAGGAAATTTACCATTCACTCGTCACTCGTTCTCCTTCTCCTCACTCTCTCGCTATCATGCTTCGGTCTCTCTTCCTCTTCCACCTCAACGTCACGTCCGCCTTCGAGGTAGCGCTTCGCCTGAGTAGTGAAGAGATCGTAATACTTACCGCGTTTCGCCATGAGTTCATGATGGTTGCCCTCTTCAATGAGTTCGCCGTATTCAAGAACGAGTATCTTTGAAGCAATAACTGCGGAGGAAAGTCTGTGCGATACGAAGATTGTTGTCTTACCTTCGCGGAGAGTGTCGAATTGGTTGAATATTTCCTGCTCAGCCATCGGATCGAGCGACGCCGTGGGTTCGTCGAGGATCATGATCTCGGAGTCGCGGTAGAAGGCTCTCGCGATTGCGAGCTTCTGCCACTGACCGCCCGAAAGCTCGATGCCTTCCTTTTCAAAGATACGCATAAGAGGCGTGTCGTAACCTTCGGGAAGTCTTGCAATGTAGTCCTCGGCGTTTGCCTGACGCGCGCATTCTTCAACCTTCTCCCGGTCTTCTTCCTTGTGAATATTACCAAACGCTATATTTTCTGCGGCGGTTACGGCATACTTTCCGAAGTCCTGGAAGATGATTCCGAAAAGATCGTAAAGCTCGCGGACGTCGTATTCCTTGATATCCTTTCCGTCAAGAAGAATTCTTCCTTTCGTGGGATCGTAAAGACGGGTCAGAAGCTTGACAAGCGTTGTCTTGCCCGCACCGTTGAGTCCGACAAGTACGACGGTCTCGCCCGGACGGAACGTGGTAG
>JAZSMP010000341.1:0-4621 GCA_045535915.1 Eubacteriales bacterium
GGGCGGTATGAAACAGAGACTCGCCCTCGCGCAAGCTGTTCTCGGAAACCCCTCTGTCCTCATTCTCGACGAGCCTACGGCAGGACTCGACCCAAAGCAAAGAATCGCGATCCGTAATTTCATTTCAAGAATCGCATTCGATAAGATCGTCATCATCGCGACCCACGTCGTTTCAGACGTCGAATTTGTCGCGCGTGACGTAATTATGCTCAAGAAAGGCATCATAGTTGATAACGCACCTCCCGCCGAGCTTGTCCGCAAGATCGAGGGCAAGGTCTGGAATCTCCCCGCGCCCGAGTCCGAAGTCGTCGATCTTCAACAAAAATACCGCGTGACCAACATCACTCGCGACGATAAGACCGGCGACGCGATACTCCGTGTTCTCTCCGATGAAGAACCCGTATCGTCCTGCGAAAATCCGGCAACCACCGTCGCCCCGACACTCGAAGACTACTACCTCTACGTCTTCGGAGAAGAGTCCGGAGGAAACTAAGATGAAGAAAAGTTTGCTTGTCATTCTCGCCGCGCTTTTGTTGCTTCTCTGTTCGTGTTCCGATAATTCGGAAGACTCCGAGGAAACGACAATGTCGCCGGAGGAGATAGCCTTGATTGACGAGTGGCAAGCCCGCGCGGAGCCGTTTATGGATATGTTCGAATACGTTACCTATCCCGACCACGTGGGAATAGAGGCGTTTATTGATCCCGCGATGGACAATTGGTCTGAATATATCAACAATCAAGGCAAATATGCCGTGACTGAGTTGGTTGTACCCGCGTACATCGAGGGATTACCCGTGACCGTTATACGTGAAGGAGCGTTTGGGGAATATTACCACGGTGCGAGCCTCCGTTCAAGAGGCGAATGTCTCGTAAAGGTAGAATTGCCCCCGACTTTAACCGAGATCGGAGATTATGCGTTCAAGCGTTGCTTACGTCTGGCTTATATTGAGTTTTCGGATAACGTACAGGAGATCGGAGAAGGTGCGTTTTATAAGTGTGAAAAGCTCAGACGCCTGAAGATCCCCGATGGAATCACGGAGATCAAAGAGAATACCTTTTATCAGTGTATCTCGCTTTCGGAACTTATCATCCCCGATTCGGTGACGGCGATAGGAGCGCATGCCTTTTACGGTACGAGGGAGCTTGTGGACGTTGTACTTCCTCCGAATTTAACAACGATCGCTGATTTTTACAGTATACCCACGGGATTTATGCAAAGTCTCAAGGGGCTGGAGTGCGGTGACTTTTATTGTGTAGGCAAAGATAATTCGATTGCGCTGAGGTGCTATTCGCGTGAGAAGCACATAACGGTGCCCGCGGGAATCGAAACCGTTGTTATGTGGTTTGAAAACAATGATATCGTTGAAACAATAACGATTCCCGGGAGTGTCCGGCGAGTTGTCAATCTCATCGACGGAAAGCCTAATCTCAAAAAGATCGTATTTGAAGAAGGCGTTGAGGAATTGAGGAGCTGTTGGTTTAATGCTGTTCCTAATCTCACCGAGGTCTATTTTCCCGAGTCAATCAAATCGTCGGTGATGTCCGTGTGGGAAACGATGAGTGAAATGAAGTATGGGACCGATTTTAATGATGCGTTGACCTTTTACGTCAAGAAAGGCTCGTATATGGACGAGTATTTCAAGAAAAACGATTATGCAGGGCGAGGCGCGAAGATAGTTTACTATTAAAAATGAGGTGTATTAGATGAAAAAAGCAATAATAATTCCTTTGCTTCTACTGTTTGCGATTCTGTTTTGCTCCTGCGGCGGTGAGCTTAATTATACCGATGTGACAGACAACACCGAAGCGGAAGATAAGGAAACGGACGAACTTTTGCGATTTACATACACGCATTCGGATGATATTCCGCTTGAATATCAAAATAATACGAGCTCGTATTTTTACTTTTACGGGGGCATGATGTATTTCAAAAACAAGAGTACGTTTTATCGCTTGGATCCTCGGACCGGAAATAAAACTACTGTCTGCCCCGACCCCGTCTGTTCGCACGAAACTTTTGAATGCCCCGCTTTTTCAATAGTGCCGTGTATATACATTCATAACGGGGTGTTCTATCTGGACAGACTTGTGATGCTCGATGCGGAGTCAAAGAATTCGATAGTTGCACTTGATCTTGCGAGCGGAAAGACACGTACTCTCTACGACAGGACCGAATGCTCAAAACAGCGCGTGCAAATGATGATATATGACGATTATCTCTATTTTTACAAGAGCTACTTCGAGGGTGAGGGTGAGGATAAAAAGTATATTGCGGATATATCGGCGGTCAATGTTGAAAGCGGTAAGGTTATTGACGTAATCAAATACAATGATTCCGTTTACGATTATCTTATCGGCGGCGAGGGAGGATATCTATTCCTTTGCGACCCCTTCGGAGGCGTATTCAGGATCAAGGCAGGGAAGAGCCTGCCCGAAAAGGAATATCTCTTTAAATTTGAAGGCACGGAACTCTCGAATTACGATCCCGACCGTATGGCGCTCTCCGACGGATATATTTATTATTATACCTCGTCCCAAAACGGTACCGATTTTTGGAGGATCCCGACCTCGGGAGGTGAGCCGCAAAAATTTGCCTCGGACAGTACGATCAAAGCTGACTATTGCTACTATACTGAGAATTATATTTATTATTCCGAAACTTCGAAGAAGCTGATCGGCAAGACCCACGGTGAGGAGCTCTATTGCGACGTGTACGATATTCGCCGAGTTTCATATAAGGACGGCGTCTGCGAGCAGGTTTTCCGCGATTTTTCGGAAGGGTTCGAGACCTATTCTCTTTCCGGGGGTTATATGGTTGTGGGCAATTATATCTATACCCACACATGGGATTGGGGTGAGCTTAAAGAGACTTATTTGGATTCGGATAGCAGATACGACTCGGGATATTCCGGGGTTGTAGCCCGAATCGATATTCAAACGGGTGAATTGAAGTACATCGGATCGGATTAATCTATTTGCACGATTATCTGTTGTTATGAATACGATTATTGTATGTTTTCTCAGTTTACAGATTATGTCATCGAATACACCAAAACCGCTTTGTCAGTGGTTTTAGGAGCCCGATCGGGCTCCTTGTTTTTTTATGAATTTCTCTATGTTTTACAACTTGATTACAAGTTGAAAATAACTCGATGACGCTTTTGTTGTATGATTTTGATGAAAAAGAATAATCGTTTACACGTTATCAAGGAGGCGGCGATGAAAGCGAAAAAAGCATTATTGTTTATCTTTGTTATAACCTTACTCTATATTTGCTCCTGCGGGGAGACGACTATCGATCAAGGTGATACTTTTGATGCAGTAGCAGTCGAACAGCCCGAGCCGCAGAGAATGGCTTATCATTTGAGCGGTGCATCAAGAGTCGGCGATGATATTTATTTTGTCGGCGGTGTTTCCTTCAACAAGGCGCAGATATTTGCCACCGAATACGGTGCCGAAAATTTTGAACCCTTCATTCCTTGCTTTGATGCGGTATGTAACCATTGGGATCGTACCAAATGCTGCATTGCGACGGGTGCTTTTCTCAAATATACGGATAAAATCATGGCTCTCTTGCACGAAGGCGAGATCTCGTTGGTTCTATTCGGTGATAACGACATAAGCTTTTCGAAACCCTATTCAAATGTTAAAACCAATCTTGTGTGTGACGATATCGTATATATGGAGTACCCGACGGAGGACTCCGAGGTTATGGGGTTTTTGGAAGCTCTCAGCTCTGCTCCCAACAGAAGCAATCTTCTTATTTACGGGGATTATTTCTACTATACCGAGATTAAGAACGGCACGCGAACGCAATACCGTATCCCGCTTACGGGAGGCGAGTCCAAAAGAGTGTTTGAAGAAGACAATATCATCATCAAAACCATCATCAATGACCGTTTCTACGGCATCCGTTATGATATTGACCCTGCAAATCCCGAGGAAATTATCAGAGACCGCGACAGAATCCATTATTTCCGATCGGATATGAATTATGAAAACATAGAACCTCTGCCCGAAATGCTTGATTTCTTTTCGCTTCTGGATGAAGACAATATCAGAATGAATACGAATGCGATCCTCGATGCAGACAAGGATTATATCTACGTACTATATCAAATGAAAGTCTGGGCGATACCCGATTCCGACATATACGCCGAGCCCGTCTTGCTTTCCGATCTTAGTGAGAAGATCCCATCCGATTTACCGAGACTGACCTGGGACAGAATGTGGTATAGTGACGGTGTTTTATATATTATTTTAAATACCGGTCACTACGGAAGATCTTTACTTGACCGACAGGGAAATTCGGGCGCTTCTACACAATGGTATGAGAAATCCGAGCTTTACAGCTTTGATGTCCGATGCGGAGAATGCAAAACAATTGATATTTCGGATCAAAGTTATCTTATATCATGGATTCGTTATGCCGATGATAAGTATGTCTACGCGGAAGGCAGTTATGCCCATAACGACGGCAGAGGAATCCAAGGAGTCACGATGCGCTTGACGCTCGACACAATGAGATATGAAGTAATCCTTCCCGACGATTTTTTGGAGTATTCCGCTGAAACAACCGCGAATTAAGAGGTGGCTATAATGAAAAAATTTGTATTATTAA
>JAZSMP010000125.1:0-6275 GCA_045535915.1 Eubacteriales bacterium
GAGGAATCGTTTTTTTCCTCTCGGCAGTTGCCACCGCCCTCTTGCTTGACTTCACCGTCATCCGCTTTATCCCCGAGGGAACGACATTCGATATGTTCTTCCTGAGCCCATATTTTGACACTACGCTTCCCGTATATGTCAATATCGAGCCTCACGTATCCTTCCCCCTATTTGTTTTCCTTTACGTTTTCCCATTTATCACGGTCTCGCTTCTTATGTATGCATGCAAGACTGCGATCCCCAGGCTTATCTCCGGGCATAAAGAAAGAAAAGCCATCAAACCAAATTAAACCACTCCGTGCGGAGGTACAAAAATGCTTATAGACAGAGTAACGATACACGTCAGAGCGGGCAACGGCGGTAACGGTGCCGTTTCGTTCAGACGTGAAAAATACGTAAACCACGGCGGACCCGACGGCGGTGACGGAGGTCACGGCGGAAACGTCATCGTCCGCGTTGACACAAACGTCAACACACTCCTCGACTACCGTTTCCAGCGCAAGTTTGCCGCAGAAGACGGCGCGAACGGCGGCGGAAAGAAATTTCACGGCGCCACAGGCAAGGACTGCATCATCATAGTTCCTCCCGGAACTCTGCTCAAGGATCCCGAAACCGACAAGATCATCCACGATATGTCGCAGGATGACGGCGCGGATTTCATCCTCTGCAAGGGCGGATGCGGAGGCTGGGGCAACCGCCATTTCGCGACCCCCACCCGTCAGGTTCCCATGTTTGCAAAGAGCGGTACACGCGGAGCCGAGCGTGACGTTATCCTCGAGCTGAAGATGCTCGCGGACGTCGGGCTTATCGGATACCCCAGCGTAGGTAAATCCTCGATCCTCTCGCGTATCAGCGCGGCAAAGCCGAAGATCGCGGACTATCATTTCACGACCCTCTCCCCAAACCTCGGTGTTGTTAAAACTCCCGGAGGAGGACGCGGATTCGTTGCCGCGGACATTCCCGGGCTTATCGAGGGTGCAGCTGACGGCGCGGGTCTCGGCCACGCATTCCTCCGCCACGTTGACCGTTGCCGACTGCTATTGCACGTTGTTGATATCGCATCGGTCGAATACCGCGATCCCGTCGAGGACATCAAACTGATCGACACCGAGCTTGAGCGTTACAGCCCCGAGCTTGCAACCCGCCCGCAGGTGATCGTAGCTAACAAATACGACCTCGTTGATCCCGACGTCGTCGATCTTCCCCGTTTCGAGGAATATTGCGCGTCGCTCGGCAGACAGGTCATCTACGTTTCCGCTATGACGGGCGAAGGACTCGACGAGCTCGTAAGACTTGCCGACTCGATGCTCCAGACGCTTCCTCCCATGATCGTTTACGAGGCTGAGTACCAGCCCGAGGACGCTTACGTCGGAGGCGGCAAAGAGACCACCATCCGCCGCGAGAACGACACCTTCTACGTTGAAGGCGAATGGCTCTTCAACCTCTGCGGACAAGTCAATTTTTCGGACTACGAGTCGCTTAACTTCTTCCAGAAGGTTCTTCAGCGAAGCGGTGTCTTCGAGGAGCTTGAAGCCGCAGGCTGCCGCGACGGTCACACCGTCTCGATCTATGATTTTGAATTTGAATATGTTAAATAAAGGAGACTAACCATGAACATTTGGCATGACATCAACCCCGCTCTCATCACCCCCGAGGTATTCACAACTCTCATTGAGATCCCCAAGGGAAGCAAGTGCAAGTATGAGCTTGACAAGCACACAGGTCTGCTCCGTCTCGACCGTATACTTTATACCTCCACCCACTACCCCGCAAACTACGGTTTCATCCCCCGTACTTACGCTGACGACGGCGACCCTCTTGACGTTCTCGTTATCGGTATGGAGCCGATCTACCCAATGACCCTTATCGACGTTTATCCCATCGGCGTTATGCGAATGATCGACGGCGGCAAGCTTGACGACAAGATCATTGCCGTTGCAGTCTCCGACCCCAACTACAACAAGATCAAGTCCATTGACGAGCTTCCTCCCCACATCTTCGACGAGATCATGCACTTCTTCACCGTCTACAAACAGCTCGAGAACAAGCAGACTGCCGTACGTGAGCTCTTCGGTCCGGATGAAGCCAAGAGGATCATCTCCGAGGCAATCAAGGGCTACAACAAGGACATTCTTCCCACACTCTACCGCTACCATTAATTAAAATGAGCAAAGTCAGAATAGGTGTGCTGGGCGGCTACCGCGGCAAGACCATGATAAATTGGTGTGTCACAAACCGCGAGCTTGCAGACGTCGTCGCCATCTGCGATATGAACCCCGAAGTCCGCGAGAACGTACGTAATATGCTTGCAAAAAGCAATTACGAATGCACTCTTTATGAGAAATTCGACGATTTTCTGAATCACGACATGGACGCCGTTGTCCTTGCCAATTTTGCAAACGAACATGCGCCCTTTGCCATCCGATGCCTCGAGCGCGGACTTCACGTTTTCTCGGAAGTCCTTCCCTGCGCGAATATGAAAGAGGCGGTCGAGCTCTGCGAAGCCGTTGAAAAATACGGCAAAATTTACGCCTACGGTGAAAATTATTGCTACTTTCCCTCGATGATCGAGATGAAGAAGGAGTACGAGCTCGGCAAGATCGGTGAATTCGAGTACGGCGAGGGCGAATACGTCCACGACTGCGAGAGCATCTGGCCGAGAATTACATACGGCGACCCCGATCATTGGAGAAACCAGATGAGTGCATTTTTCTACTGCACTCATTCGTCGGGTCCCATCATCCACGTAACGGGACTCCGTCCCGTCAGCGTTTCGGGATTCGAGCTTCCCTATGCACGCCGTCACTTTGAGATGGGCGCGCAGAATTCGGGCGCGGCAGTTGAAATGGTCACGCTTGAAAACGGCGGAATATTCAAAAGCCTTCATTTCAATATAAAGGGGCACAACACCTGGTACAATATGTACGGCTCCCGCGGCAGAATGGAAACAGGACGCCAAGGCTTTGACAAATACTCGATCCATTGGCTCTATCAGTGGGCGGAACAGGAAGACAAGACCACCGATTTCGCCTTCTACCGTCCCTCGGTCGGCGGCGAACCCTTTGAGGGACGCTTCGGCAAGGTCGGCAAGCGCGAGTACCGCGCGATCTCCGACAGAGGCTCGGATGCAAAATCCTCCTTCGGTCACGCAGGCTCCGACTATTACAGCATGGAAAACTTCGTAAAGGCTGTCTCGGGCGACGAAAGCGCCGACATCATCGGTGTTTATGAGGCACTTGACATGTTTTTCGTCGGTCACTTCGGCTACCTTTCGGCACTCGACGGAAACATTCCCAAGGCGATCCCCAACTTCCGCGACAAGGAAGAGCGCGAGCCTTTCAGAAACGATACCTCCTGCTCGATCCTCGCCTCTGCGGGAAATATGCCTCTGCCCTTCTCAACAAAGGAGCACGAGGAGATTCCCAACGAGGTTTATGAAAATATCCGCGAAAAGTTTGAAGGCAAAAAAGAACGCAAACAGTACGGTGTTTAAAGGAGTAATATTATGAAAAAGATCCGTTTTGCCTCATTGTTATTATCACTCATCATGATCCTCCCCTTCGCACTCACCGCTTGTGACGGCGAAACCGAAACGACCACGGAGACTCCCGAGCCCACAAACGCTCCCGAATCGACCGAAGCTCTCGCCGTTACAGACGAAGTAACCACCGCAGAAGAAACCACAGCCGTGGAAGAAATCAAGGAATTACCCAAGTCGCTCAAGATCCTTGCTATCGGCAACAGCTTCTCGACCGACTCCATGCAGTACCTTTATGGGATAATGAAAGACGGCGGAGTTGAGGAGATCGTTCTCGGCAACCTCTATTACGCAGGCTGCAGCCTTGACCAGCATTTCAGCTTCTTCAAAGCCGATTCGGCAAGCTATAAGTATTATAAAAATACGACTGGTGAATGGAAGGTCACCGAAAGCTATAAGGCAAGCGCGGCACTCGCCGATGAAAAATGGGATTACGTCTCGCTTCAGCAAACCTCCAAGACCTGCGGTCTTACCAATTCCTACGGAAGACTCGACGATATGATAGATATCGTCAAGAAAGCATGCCCCGATGCCAAGCTCATCTGGAACATGACCTGGGCTTATCAGCAGGACAGCACCCATTCCTCCTTCCCTAACTACAAAAACGACCAGATGACCATGTACAATATGATCATCAACGTTGTAAACGAGGTCATCGCTCCGCTGAACTTTGACATCGTCATCCCCTGCATGACCTCTATCCAGAACGCGCGCACGTCCTTCATGGGCGACACACTCACCCGCGACGGTTACCATATGGACTATTACATAGGAAGATACATAGTCGGTCTTACCTGGTATGCCGCGATCACGGGCGGATCGGTTGACGCTATCACATACAATCCCTCAACCGGAAGGATCAACGCAGATATGGTCAAGGCGGCAAAGGAGGCCGTAACCACTGCGATCGCAAGGCCTCTCGAGGTAACTCAGTCCACGGTTACGACCGGCACACGCACCTCGGATGATTCTCCTGTTGAAGATCCTTCGATCCAGCTCGATCCCGCGGACTTCATTGAGGCGGATACCGCTCTTGCGTCGCAGAACAGCATCGACCTCTCAAAGTACACTCTCCTTGAGTGGAATTACCTTGAGAACACCTATTGGAACTCGACAAGCAAGGCAACCACGACCGTTCCGAAGTCCACCGCGGGCACTTATCAGCAGAACGTATGCTGTGACAGAATGTACACGATCGAGGAGCTTCCTCTCGGCACGATCTTTATCCTTGACAGCGGATGGCAGTACCGTCTTGAAGGCTTCGTCACCTCGAACGCCAAGTACACGGGCACGCGCCCCGGCATGATCACGCAGAACTTCTTCGTTCTCGATGCTGATTTTGTAAAAGACATGAAGTACCTCGTCTGGAACATCTCTTCAAATCCCAAATCGAACATCTCTCAGCTCTATGCTCAGGCAGCATGCCATTTGAGAATTTATATTCCGAATCCTTAAAAGATATCAGCCACCCGACAGTCGGGTGGCTGAGTTATTATCGCCTTCGGTGAGTTAAGATCGGCTTTGCCGAGTTAATATTTCTGCTGACGCAGAAAGTTTAAGGTGGATTTTCGCTTCGCGAAAATCTATTTTTTATTTAAGTCTCTTTAGAATATCCTTCATAAGCCCCCAGAGTCTTTCGACAGAGGGGATGTCAAGTCTTTCCCTGGGGGAATGGACCTCGGCAAGATCGGGGCCCATCGAAACACAGTCGAGTCCCGGGATCTTCTCGGAGAAAATTCCGCATTCGAGTCCGCCGTGGGTACCGGCTACGATGCCGTCCTTACCTGTCGTTTCCTTGTACGCAGACATAATAGCATCGCGCAGCTCGGAATCGCGCTTATATTCCCAGGAAGGATAGTCGCCGTGAAGTTCAACAGTCGAATTATCGAACGCGATCGACAGCATATATCTGATCTTGTCAACGAGATCGTTCTTCTCGCTTGCGATCGAGGAGCGAACCGAATATGAGAAGCAAAGCTCGCTTTCGGTCAGATTCAGAACTCCCATATTGAGCGAGGTCTGAACGAGACCCTCAAAATCGCGGCTCATTTTCTGGATATGATAGGGGAGCAGATAGAGTGTTGCAACCGCCAAAACGCTGTCGTGAGGGATAACACGTCTTGCGGGAAGAGAGCAGGGCTCTGCCGTCACGGTTACACCGCCGTCGCCCGCGGCAAGCTCGTTCTTGAAGATCGCGTCATACTTCTCTGTCTCTGCCAGAAGCTTGGCGATAACGTCATTATCATTCTTGATAACGATAACGGCACTCGATTCGGGGCAGATGACGTTGTCAAGCTGACCGCCCGCAAGTGATGCGATACCGAAGCCGAGTTTTTCATGAAGCTTGGTAAGGAATCGGATAATGAGTCTGTTTGCGCTTTCACGTCCTTTATCGATATCAACGCCCGAGTGACCGCCCATGAGTCCCGAGACCGTGATCTTGTAAGCTACGCTGTCTGCCGGAACTTCCTCAAAGGGCAACGGAATGCGCACGTTTACTCTTACACCTCCCGCACAGCAAACGGTGAAGACACCCTCTTCCTCAGAGTCGAGATTGATCATTCTTTTGGCTTTCAGGCTCGTGAAATCAAGTGCCGCCGCGCCGAGAAGTCCGACCTCCTCGTCAACGGTAAATACTGCCTCTATGGGAGGATGGGGAATGTCATCCGAATCGAGGATAGCCATTGCCATAGCGACCGCGATAATATTGTCGCCGCCGAGCGAGGTTCCGCGCGCG
>JAZSMP010000273.1:0-2804 GCA_045535915.1 Eubacteriales bacterium
TCGAGAACAAACTGTACGTAATCTTTAACTATCTTTTCAACGTCTTCGGAAAATTTCTTGTCCTGAGCGTCGTCATAGATACGGCAGAGGATCTTGATGGCATCCGAAGCTTCCTCGGGAAGCTCGTAATCGCTGTCGGAATCAAATGCGAAGATAGAAGAATCAAATTCCTTCTCTGATTTGCCTCTCGAAATACCTACGGCATCGGAATAAAGATCGGGAACCGAAACGTACATGTAATCCTCACCCATATAGAAGCTTCCGTCAACAGAGAAGTCGTTCATCGAGAACTTGAGCTTTTCAACGTAGGTCTCGTTCTTTTTGAGTCCGAAATATTCCTTATATTCAAGGGATACCTCATTGTCACCGTCGGAAAGACCCATAATGATCTCAGCCGAACCGCTGTTAAAAAGATTGGTAACTACGTCAAACTCCTCGCGCTCAAATACTTCGGTCAGAAGACCCTGAACCGAGGTCTGCATAACGGTTGCTGGGCGATTCATATAGATACCTACACCTGCCGCGACAGCTGTACCGATAATGGCAACTACCAGAATGACAATAAGCGATTTTGAAAGTTTCATGTCTTTTCTCCTTTAAATAAAATTTCTGTTAATATATTGCGATAATTATATTATAGCACGCTATTCCGTTTTTGTCAACACTTATTTTCTGAGCGCAATGGGATGCACCGTGTGATCATCGTAAGGGCAAAATCCCGAAAGTATCGGATCTTCGAGCATAAGTCCGCGGCGGATGGCATACTTACCGAACCTTTCGCGGATGGCATCGGCTGTTTTTTCAAGGACTTCGAGACGTGCGCGCCCCATGGTCTCGCCATCGAAAAGAGATATCTGACCGTCGCTTTCGGGACAAAGATCTGCACCGCAAACACCGAGACCGCGGATATCTTTGTCCCGCTTCTCTTTTGCATAGAGAGCTGTCGCGGCGCGGTATATCTCGCGTTCGGAATACGTCGGCTCGACACGGCACTGTCTCGAGTACCACGAAAGATCGCTCGAACGCACCGAAATACGCACGGTCGTGCACTTTTTCCCCTCTGCCCGAAGCCGCACGGCAACGCTCTCGCAAAGCACGGCAAAGACGATCTCCGCTTCTCTGTCGGTTTTAATATCGCGAGGCGCAGTGGTGCTGTTTCCCACACTTTTTACGGGATATGATATATCTTTTTGCAGCACGGGTGCGCCATCCCTGCCGAGAGCAAAATTTTTGAGCATCAGTCCATTCTTACCGAGACAGCGCGAAAGCAGGTCGGAATCAGCTTCTGCAAGCTCTCCGATAGTGAAAATTCCGAGCATATTGAGCCTCCTTTTCGTGCTTCTTCCCACGAATAAAAGATCCTCTGCGGGCAGATTCCAGATCGTATTTCTGAAATTTTCGCGCGTGATGACGCTGGTTGCATCGGGCTTTTTCAGATCGCTTCCGAGCTTGGCAAATATCTTGTTGAAAGACACACCGACAGAGACCGTAACGCCGAGCTCACGCTTGACCGCCTCGCGTATCTCGTCGGCTATCTTCTCTCCTCCTCCGAAAAGATATCCGCTGCCCGAGACATCTATCCAGCATTCGTCGATGCCGAAGGATTCGATAAGATCGGTATAGCGCGAATATATTTCCCGCGCCGCGCGCGAGACCTTCACGTATTCGTCGTAATGAGCGGGAAGAATTATCAGCTTCGGGCACTTCCTGCGAGCCTCAAGTACGCTCTCGCCCGTGCGGATTCCGTATGCCTTCGCCTCGTAATTTTTTGCGAGGATTATTCCGTGCCGCGCCTCTTCGTCGCCTCCGACGGCAACAGGCTTGCCGATAAGATCGGGTCTCGAGCGGCACTCGACTGTGGCAAAAAAATTGTTCATGTCTATATGAAGAATGCATCTGTCACTCATTTTATTTCTCCTTTAACGCATCAAGAACATTTGTTCTTTTATATTATATCAGAACATTTGTTCCGTGTCAAGAGAAAAATACAAATTACATAAAAAATCAAATTACATTCTCCATTTGCAATTAGGCAATAACGGTGCCACCCCTCATCCACCACTTCCGTGGTCCCCCTTCTCCCAAGATCAGGGAGAAGGCGAATGAATACTTCGTCATCCTTCGCATTTCAGCGAATAACGATCGGGATATTCCCCATGTCGGTCAAATAGGAATATTTTATTGATTTTTTCTTCGAAGCGGTTTAAATTAATTATTCCGATTTGAAAAACAAAATTATTGTGCTAAACAAAATTCGTTGCAACAATAAGCAAATCTGCAGGAACCTCTTGCCTTCTCCCGGATCTTGGGAGAAGGGGGACCGCGTGAGCGGTGGATGAGGGGTGGCGAAGTCAGTACAGGCTTTCCAATAGTATGCAAGCACTGCATCAGCTGTAATTATTTTGTTAAATTTTCATCTTTTTTGCTCAAAAGTGTTGCATGTTTCGCAAATATATTATATAATATAATTTGAATGATTTTATTATAATAAGAGGCACTCATGTTACACAGTCTTCTTCGCGAAAATTTTTCGGATAAAAACATAATCCTGCTCGGATTCGGCGTATCAAATATCCCGGTTGCGCGCGAGTTCATCGCCGCGGGAATGGGAGCATCGGTCACGGTGCGCGATATGAAGCCTTTCTCCGAGCTGGGAGATACGGCAAGGGAATTTGCCGATGCAGGTGTAAAATTTGAATGCGGCATTGAGCCGTCCAAGAATTTCACCTGCGACATGAGCCGCGCCGTCATCTTCCGCTCTCCCGGAATCAGACCCGACGCGGGCGATCTGACTCCCGCAATTG
>JAZSMP010000371.1:0-1980 GCA_045535915.1 Eubacteriales bacterium
GATGACCTTTACGTCCGTTGGATCGACTCGGTCAGAGGCAAGGATGAAGCTCCCCTCAAGCACGGTAAAGTCACGTATTACAAGCTTTTCGGCAACGAATGGTGTACCGATGATTTCGCTGCACCGAAAAAATCGCTCACCTTCACTCTCGGCGAGGGCGAGAAGACCTACACCTACAATCCTTATGCCCCCGCAAAATTCAAGGGCGGTCTTTCGGCAAATTTCGGAGGCAACGCGTGGCAGTATAAGCCGAACATCCAACACGACGTTCTGTCCTTCTTCACACCCGAATTTAAGGAGGATACTTTCGTCAAGGGTAAAATGACGGCAAAACTCCGCGTCTGCTCGGATTGCGAGGACACCTGCTTCTATATCCGACTCAGCCTCGTCAAGAAGGAAGGTTATTACGGCTTGCGCGACGATATCAATCAAATATCGAATTTCGCGCCCGATTATATCCCCGGCGAGGAGATCGAAATGGATTTCAGCTTCGATGAGCATGCTTTCATCATCAAAAAGGGTGAAAAGCTCCGCATCGACGTTTCCTCATCTGCATTCCCCCTCTACGTCCGCCACACCAACAACCGCGGACCCTTCGCGCTCCAGACAACGGCAAAGATCGCGCATAACACGGTTATTTGCGAAAAATCGAGCATTACTCTGCTCATTGAATGATCGGAGGCGATTATGAGCCATTCTGTTAAAGAACGCATCTTTATGCTCGACTGCGCGCGAAAATACTACACTCCGAGCTGGATCAAAAAGCTGATAACCGAAATCAAATCGGCGGGCTTCAACGCCATCAGCATCCATTTTGGCGAGGATATGGGGCACCGTCTTGAATCGAAGACCTACCCCTGGCTTGCGGGCGGCGACCATACACTTTGCGTCTACGGCGCGGCAAACGGTGAGCCTGAAAACGATTCCAAATACATCACGCAAACGCAAATGACTGATATCGTCCGCTTCGCGCAAGCAGAGGGCATCGAGATCATCCCCTCCTTCGACTCGCCCGGGCATATGAACTACGCGGTCAAGAAATACAACGCGCAGAACGGTTCGGACATATCGAACTATTTCCACAAGGACGGCAAAAAGTCGATCGTTCAGGGCTCGAGCATCAAAAAAGAACCCGCGCAGTACACTTTTGCGCGCGGAATAGATATTTCAAATTCGGAAGCTGTTGAGTTTGCGCGGAATCTCTACGCCGAGTACGGACGCTTCTTCTACTCTCTCGGCTGCAGAAAATTCGACATCGGCGGTGACGAGCTCCTCGGATACGGCGAAACCATCGACGACACCCTCTCAAAATGGCAGAACCTCGACCATTGGGACGCTCACGCCAAGACTTTGACGGGAGACGATCGTGCCGTGGCTTACGATGCATTCATTCTTTATATGAATGAAATTGCCGCCCTTATGCGTTCGATAGGCTACGAGAAAATTCTTATGTGGAATGACGACGTCTACCGCGACTACGACACGGGCTGGCAGGGCGTTACCGAGCTTGACCGCTCGATCGACATTCAGTATTGGTCGGTCAAATCGAACGGTGGCAAAAACAACGTCTACACCTACCTCGACCGAGGTCATAAGATCTACAATTTCATCAGCCCCTACGTTTATTACGTTGTCGGCTTCGGCGGCGACAAATACGGCACCACGCCAGAGATACTCGAGTGCGAGTGGAACGCCTATCACTTCAACCGCGGCACGTCAGAGATCGATCTCCCCGCGCCCGACAAGCGCATCCTCGGCGGCGGATATTGCCTTTGGAGCGACTGTCCCGCAGGCGAGACTGAAGACGAATTGCTTGAGAATCTCAAGCCGTATATAAGAGCGTGCGGAAAAAAACTGAATTGATAACAAGGAGCTGTTTTGGCTCCTTATTTAGATTATTTAACAAGCCCTCAATAAAAAACTGCATATAACAATATGCACAAAAAGCAGAAAGCTATGTTAGCACTTGCGATACAGGGG
>JAZSMP010000232.1:0-2999 GCA_045535915.1 Eubacteriales bacterium
AATAGCCATTTGAATCGATGAAACTATAACACCGTCTTCTTCGGCTACCAACAAATACATATTTTTATCGTTCTCAAATTTTTCAAGCATTTCCGCCCACTTTGACATATCCTGCTCTTCCTTGGGCGGATAGTGAGTTAATGACACCGTTACGTTTGCAGGGGCTTTGCCCCTGCACCCCGTTTTGCGAGTGCTAACATAGTGATAGTGATGCCATTTTGCATATAATTGTGCTTATTATTTATTCTAATCGGAAAATTCCGAACGAAGCGAGGAAATTCACCTAAACTCTGCATTCTGCATTCTTAACTCTGCACTCAAATCTCCCCTTGCTTGATCTTAAGAAGACGTTTCATGACATTATTCCCGCCCCTGCCGAAATAATCGTGCAGAGTGAGGTACTCGCGGTAGAGTGCCGCATAGACGGGTGCGTTATCGGGGTTGGGCGTATAACTGCTGAAAATCGGGCTCTTCATAGCGTCGGAGGCGGCAAAAATATCCGCGTATTCGCCGGCGGCAACTGCGGCATAGATCGCCGATCCGAGCGCGGGTGCCTGTTTTGAGGAAATTACGTTGATCGGGATGCCGAGTACATCCGCGTAGACCTGCATGGTAAATGCGTCCTTGCGCGCGATCCCGCCCGCGGCGATGAGGCTCGTGATATTGATCCCGCACTCGCCCATGCGGTCGATGATGACCTTGGTGGCAAACGCGGTCGCCTCGATAAGGGCGCGAAGGATATCGGCAGTGTCGGTGCGGAGAGTCATACCTATCAGCATGCCCGTAAGGTCTCCGTCAACGAGGATATTGCGGTTTCCGTTCCACCAGTCGAGCGCGAGAAGACCCGTCTCGCCCACCCTTTTCTTTGCCGCGCGGCGCACAAGAAGCTGAATCACGGGTATTCCGAGCTTTTCTGCCTCGGCGTGGTCGGCGGGAGTCGCAAGATTTTCCACAACCCACGCGAAATGGTCGCCGACGGCGCAAAGTCCGGCTTCAACGCCGTAATACCCGGGGATCAGACCGTCCGGGACGTATCCGCAAATACCAGCAACGTCTCTGTATTTATCAGCAAGAGTAAAATAGCAATTGGAAGTACCGAAAATGCCGTAGATGTCTCCGGGCTTTGTCAGTCCGACGGCGGGAGCGGCAACGTGCGCGTCGGGGATCGACGCGGCAACGGCAGTACCCTCGGCAAGTCCGAAACGCTCAGCCGCTTCCTTTGTGACGCGTCCGACGCACTCACCCATCTGCGCGATGGGGGCGTCAAGAAGCCTCTTTGCCAGCGCGGGAAGCTCGGGATCTACTGCGGCAAGGTAGTCATCCGAAGGATAACCCACGCCGGGCAGGTACTCTGCCTTATAAGACGCGAAGAGATATCCGCGCTTCTGCTCGCCCGTCAAGAGGAAATTGAGCCAGTCGCCCGCCTCGATATAGTAATCTGCGGCTTCGATGACCTCGGGGGCTTCCTTGGCGGTCTGCAAAAGCTTGGGGAAAAGCCATTCACTTGAAATTTTTCCGCCGAAGTAGTTGACAAAAGTCTCGCCTCTCTCGGCGGCGACCTCGTTCATACGGTCAGCCCACTTCTGCGATGCGTGATGCTTCCAGAGCTTGACGTAGGCGTGCTTGTTCTTCTCAAATTCAGGGAGACAGACGAGCGGGGTGCCGTCCTTTTTGACGGGGAGGACAGTACAGCAGGTAAAATCGATCCCGATGCCGACGATCTGTTCCTTATTAATATCCGCCTCACGGCAGAGCGCGGGAATGAGATATTCGAGCACGGCAAGATAATCGCGCGGGTCCTCCAGCGCCCAGTTGACAGGCAGGACCTCTCCGCTTGCGGGGAGCACGCTGTCGATAACGGCGTGAGGATAATCCATCACGACGCTTGCGATCTCCTCTCCGCTCTTCACGTCAACGAGCACAGCTCTGCCCGAAAGCGTTCCGAAATCTATTCCAACCGTATATTTTTGCATTTTCCGGTACCTCAAAAAGAGTCTATATTTATACAGAATAATTATATAACATTTTAGAACAAATGTCAAACCTTTTTTGTAATTTCAGGGCAAGATATCGAAAATTTCCTCTTGCGGGACCTTTAACCGGCAACCAATAACTTAATTTTGTAACATATAAAGATAAAATTATTATTGAATTGGCGCGAAAGAATATGGTATAATAAAAATAAGCGTGCAAAACAGCGTTTTTTCGCGCTTCCAAAAATTCTTTTGAAAAAATCAAATTTTTTTCCGAAACCATGCAACCAAATCGAAATTTTGTTGTGTATATTGGTGTAGGGCAATGGAGGCAGTATGCAGGACGACAAAATTGTAGAGCTGTATTTTGCAAGAGACGAGCAGGCGATAGCCGCTACCTCGGCAAAGTACAACAGCTACTGTATGAATATTGCAATGAATATTTTGCACAATAACGAGGACAGCGAGGAATGCGTCAACGATACGCTTCTTGCCGCCTGGAACTCGATACCGCCCCACCGCCCCGAGAATCTCGCAGCCTTCCTCGGAAAGCTGACGCGAAACTTCTCGATCAACCGCCACAAGGCGAACCATGCCGAAAGGCGCGGCGGCGGTGAATTTGCGCTCTCGCTCGATGAGCTTGACGAGTGCACTCCCGATCCCCGCGCGTTCGGAGACGATCCCGAGGAGCTCGGTAAGATCATCAGCGCGTATCTTTACACGCAATCAAAGGAAATGAGGCAGGTCTTTGTCCGCCGCTATTTCCACAGCGAATCCATCACGGATATCGCAGAACGCTTCGATATGACCGATTCAAAGGTCAAATCGATCCTCCACAGAATGAGGCTGGGACTTAAATCCTACCTTGGCGAACACGAAATACACATTTAAGGTAACAAGAACAATATGAAAAACGAATTTATGGCAAGAGCCATGACGGAGATCGACGAAGCACTGATCGCTGAAGCCGACGAGATCCCCGCCAAAAGCTCAAAAATAACGGCGCGGACACTTATGCGCCACGTC
>JAZSMP010000009.1:0-2731 GCA_045535915.1 Eubacteriales bacterium
TAAACAAAGCAATAGCAAGAGAAAAATCTCTAAAAGGGATCACTCGGCAAAAGAAACGCGATCTCATTTGAGCGGTCAATCCGAAGTATGATGATCTGAGTGAAGCTTGGGTGCGAAAGCCTTGTGCACCGGTGGATGCAGAGCAGACCACTTCGTAACGGCACCGCGCCGCCCGAGGAACAACTCGGTCGGCACGAGATCCTTCGGGCGCCAAGCGGACTGCGGTCGCGCCCTCAGGATGACATAGTTGAGCAGAGCTCAACAGTCGGTTCTGCCTCGGCGGTTGAACACCGCCGTTTTCCGAGGAAAACCGTCAGACCCGACGGGCGAGTACGTAATAGGTGCTTCGCCCCCTGCATCCCTTCTTGGGTAAGTGTGAACATAAATTGTTTTTAACATCGTCTCACAAAGCATGAAAGGAGCCTAAAATGAAGAAATACTACATCAACATCCGAAACAGCAAAAAGAAAATGATAGTTGATTTACTGCCGATTCCGATTTTTTCAATCTATATTGTGTTCTTCCTTTGGCTTGTTTTGACGTATCCTTGGATTGTTGCCATTCCGTGCGGTTTTGTGATTTGTATGCTTGCTTATTTTGTTATTCCTTATTCTGTATACGCATTTACAAACCGCATCTATGTTGACGAGGAAAAAGGCGAGATTCTGCTCAAACGCTTTCGCCGCAAGGATCAAGTGATCAAATTTTCATCGATTTCCCGTTTGGAAAGCGCAAATAATCAAGATCCATCACTCGGAGCAGGGAGCAAAGGCGGTGGTATATATGCCGTAAAAGATGCAGACGGATATATTCTGTTCTATTGCCCCGGCGACAGAGTAACTCTCTCTGTTTTCGAAAATCACAACATCCCAATAATCAATCTTCCCTATGAATATATTTAATAAAATTGCTTTTCGCTCCGCGAAAAGCTACCTTAACTCTGCACTCTGCACTCTGCATTCTGCACTAATTTTGAATTCAAACTTCCCGAAAGGAATAAAATAAAATGAGCTCTGTTTTCCCGCGTGATTTCGTCCTTCGCGACGGCGTGCTTCGCATCATCTGCCTTTCCCACGAAGGAGTCACCAAGTCCGACGGCTTCATCTTTGCCCTCGACGGTCACTACATCCTCCACGACGGCGGTATGACAAAAACCACCTTCGCGCTCGACGCGCTTCTCGCTCTCCGCGAGGCTGAGGGCGTAGAAGTCCTCCATTTCGACTGGTTCATCTCGCATTATCATATAGACCACGTCTGCGGTCCGATCGAGAACGTCATCCGCGATCCGCGCTTTGCGATCGACACCGTCGTTCTCCCTCCGCACAATGCCCTCCCCGAGGATATGCCACACGGCGATTCGAAATACAGCCCCCGTATCGAGGCGGCACTCGCCGAGTGCCATCCTAACGCAAATCGGATCGAGGTCCACTACCACTCGGATAACCCTGAGACTATTCTTTATGATTTTGCAGGCGCGGAGATCGAGATCCTCCCCCCCGACACCGACTGGTCAGCTCCCCGCGAGCTTTACGAGCTCATCGCAAACGCCTATTTCGACACCGACAACATATATGACCCGAAGGTTCCCACCTCTGTCGGCAACGCGGCGTCGATATGGTACCTCATCAGATACGCGGGCAGAAGGATCCTCTTCACGGGCGACAGTATGAAGCGCACCCGCTCGATCACCGAGGAGAGCGTTGACAGAATGTGGGCGATATGGAAGAACGTCATCGGACGCCCCGACGTCGCAAAATGGCCGCATCACGGTCAGGCGCGCGACAACGCAGACCTCGTTATGCATGAAATGGACCCCGATTACATACTCACCACGGCAAAATTCGAGGGCGCATCCGTGCGCTATGCAAGCACCTTCCCCGAAAACAAGGTTCGCTTCTTCAATTGCTCGGAGAAGGACGTTATCATTGATGTCGCGGCTGACGGTACGCTCGAGGTCACGGGCGGCTTCGAGGGAGTCAATCCCGGCGAATATTACGTAATGACAACAGGAAAGATCAAATAAAATGGAAAAGAAACTGATTCTCCCCGAGGTGCTTGCACCTGCGGGCAACCCCGAAAAGCTCCGCGCCGCCGTCCGTTTCGGCGCAGACGCGGTATATCTTGCGGGACGCCGCTTCGGTATGCGTCAGGCATCCGAAAACTTCTCGCTTGAAGAACTCGCAGAAGCGGCTGATTTCCTCCACGCGCGCGGAAAAAAGATGTATCTGACCGTCAATATCCTTCCGCACGGACCCGAATATCCCGCGCTCCGTGAATTCATCCGCGAGTGTGCAAAAATCGACATTGACGGATACATCGTTGCAGACCTCGGCGTCATCGCTATGATCAAGGAGATCAATCCCGCCGCCGCGATCCATATCTCGACTCAGGCGAGCATCGTAAGCCCCGAGGCGGCACTCGAATACATCAAGCTCGGCGCGACCCGCCTTGTGCTTGCGCGCGAGCTATCTCTTAAAGAGATCAGAGCCATCCGTGACCGAATCCCCGACGAGATCGAGCTTGAGGCGTTCGTTCACGGCTCGATGTGCGTTTCCTACAGCGGACGCTGTATGCTCTCCGACTTTATGGTAAACCGCAGCGCAAACCACGGCGCGTGCGCGCAGCCCTGCCGTTGGAATTACAAGATCGTCGAGGAAAAACGCCCCGACGAGGCGATGCCCATCGTTGAGACCGAGGAAGGCACGTTCATTATGTCCTCGAAGGATATGTG
>JAZSMP010000316.1:0-4424 GCA_045535915.1 Eubacteriales bacterium
TAGGTCTTCTGAAGGAACAGTCGGAACGTCTTAAGAAAATGTACGAGGAAGAAGGCATCACGGGCGTTTTCGTTGAAGAATCGGGTTGGGAGGCTGTTCTCTCGCGGGGATCGAATTTCTTTACCTTCGCCGTTATCATCCTTCTTTGCGTCGGAGTTTATACCCGTGAATATGCGGGCAGACCCGTCGCCGACATTATCAGAGCAACTAAGAAGGGAAGGGGCTTTGTCTGGCGTTCAAAGACACTGACCGTCCTTCTTCTTGCGGTCATCCTGACAGCCGCTTGCGAAATTATCGAGATAAGGTATATTTCAAACAACTTTGCGCTCGATCTCGGCGAATATCCCGCGCGTTCGCTTACTGCTTTTGCGTACGTCCCCGCGGATATCACGCTGAACGAATATCTTGCGCTCGCAGTCTCTATCCGCATTCTTGCGGGAGCCTTGCTCGCACTGTTCGTCATAGCGCTGTCGTCCTTCCTCAAAAAACAGCTTGCCGTCATCGGCACGGCTTGCGCGATCACTCTTCTTCCCGCAGTTGCCGAATATATCGGCGTTGACGCCGCGGAGAAGTTCAATTTCCTTTCCTTCTACGGCGCGGGCAGACTGCTTTCGTCTTCCTTCCGCAAAACCGAATTCCTCGGCGGCGTCGGATGGACAGCGGCGGCAACTCTTCTTGTACTCGCGGCAGTTATGATTCTCACTCTGATCAGCGCGCTGAAATGGTGCGGCGAAAAACGCAAATAAGGAGGTCAATATTATGAAACTGACAATAAATAACGTATCCAAAGCCTACGGAAGCAATAAGGCACTTCAGCATTTCACAGCAGACCTTGAACCCGGCATTTACGCTCTTCTCGGACCGAACGGCTCGGGTAAATCGACTCTCATGAACATCATCACAGACAACCTCAAGTCCGATGAGGGTGAAATTCTATTTTCTGACGGCGGTGAACCCGAAAACATCCTCAAAATGGGTGTCCGCTTCCGCGAAAAGCTCGGATTCATGCCCCAGTACCCCGGAATGTACCCGAATTTCTCGATCGAGAGATTTATGTGGTATATGGCGGTTCTTAAGGACGTCGGTGCACATCTCAAAGGCAGAGAGAAGAAAAAGTATATCAAGTCGGAAATTGAAAATATACTCAAAGCCGTTGAGCTTGACGATATCCCCCGCCGTAAGATAGGCGCGCTTTCGGGCGGTATGAAGCAGAGACTCGCACTTGCACAGGCAGTACTCGGCAATCCGTCGGTGCTCATCCTTGATGAACCGACAGCAGGACTCGACCCGAAACAGCGTATCGCGATCCGTAACTTTATTTCGAGAATTGCATTTGATAAGATCGTAATAATCGCAACGCACGTCGTTTCCGACGTCGAATTTGTCGCGCGTGACGTAATAATGCTGAAAAAGGGAGTCATCGTCGACAATGCCCCGCCCGCCGAGCTCGTCCGCAAGATCGAGGGCAAGGTCTGGAATCTCCCCGCACCCGAAAGCGAGGTCGTCGCGCTCCAGCAGAAATACCGCGTGACCAATATCACCCGTGACGACAAGACCGGCGACGCCGTCCTCCGTGTCCTTTCGGATGATGAACCCGTCTCCGCTTCCGGCAAAACCGCATCCACCGTCGCGCCGACACTCGAGGATTATTATCTCTACGTGTTCGGCGAAGAAACGGCAGCAAATTAGTGAAAAGAATAGAACCCCCCCGAGGGGATTCGCTCTCGGCGGGGCTCCGCTTTAACGATAGATTACCTCATTCAGTACGATTTCTTCCGCGCAATGTTTTGCATTGTTCATCTCTTTTACCCATTGTAGAGGATCGGTGGCTTTGAGTTCTTCGGTGATGCCGCGCTCTTTTACCAACCGGGAGAAGATGAGGTGAATCTGTTGCTTTACCTCCTGCTCGGTATCATAGAGGTGTTGGTTGAGCGTACATGAGGTTAGCAGTGTAGTGTAGGTTCCGCGGCGGTGTTTTTTAAGATAGTCGAGGTGCATTCTGCCGTACTTGCCGATGGGGTAATTGGTTTGCTCTGGGAGTGCCAAGTCGGGATAGAAAATACCGTCTCTTTCGGTATAAGTAAGTTCCATAGTAAATCCTCCATATATGTTTTTTCAAGGTCATTTTTCATGTTTACCCAGTATCGGTAAATGTGAAAGATTACTTTTTCCTTACTAAACACTTGAGAGCAACTTGCGCTTAAGTGGATAATAAAAAATACTTTTTCGCCTTAGGACAAATTTCGCGTTTTCGTGGCGGTTATATAGTGAGAAACCCGTGCACTGATAAAAGTAGTCTGGATGAAAACCATCCAGACCACTTTTTCGAAATAATGTGGTTGTGCCGGTTTTCACCACGAGATCTTCGGGATATAAAATCTTGCTTTTTATGTGTCCCATAGACGGATCCTCTAATTGAATATTTCTTACAAGGTTATTTTACCATATTTGCTCAACATAGGCAAATGTGTGAAATGACCTTTTTCTTTTTTTGAAAAACTTCATAATCCTCAGGACAAATCTCGCGTTTTCGATACGGTGTATTAGTGACAGAACTTCGGTGCAAGTTGCGCTGAAGTTCGGAAATTACACATAGTGCTAACGCACACAACCCAAGACTGCACCGTAAATCTTCAAGAAAGGAGACAGCACATATCTGCGGTAAGGTTAAGGGCAACAACGAGGAAGGAGTCCGTCCTATACTGTAGCGAGCAAGGATACGATCAAGAGATATATTCGTCTTACTAAACTTATTAAGCCGTTGCTTGATTTAGTGGATGAGGGCAAGATAGCTTTAACCCCTGCCGAAAAGTTATCCTATCTAAAAGAGGAAGAGCAGAGAGCACTTGCCGAGTTGATTCAAGATTACGAGGCGACACCATCACTTTCGCAGGCTGTCAAGCTCAAAGAAATGAGCGCAAAGCAGATGCTTGATGCAGATATGATGTTCGATATTATGAGCCGCCCTAAAGCAAATCAGAAAGAAACTTTGAAGCTTGATTTGAACACTCTTCGAGATTTCTTTCCTGATCATACGCCAAAAGATATAGAAAATGCGATTCTGCGAATCTTAATCGAATGGCAAAAGAAAGAGCAGAGTAAGGTGCAGAGCCGCAGTAGTTGGGAGAGAGATGGGAGATGATTAATTGAGTCTGTATAAGAAATTGTATTATTTCGGTTTATGGTTGCTCGGCAATAAACTTGGATTGATGGGAGTCGATTCTTTAACAGTTGAACTCCCAACCAAAGTTCCCGATCATGAATATGAAGCTCTCGCCCGCAGCTTTTTGCCGTATATTCTTGAATACTTCAGCAAAGAAGAAAACTTAAAAGATTATGAGCAGTGGAAAGCCAAACGAAAGCTTCAAAAAGAAAAGAGGGCGCAGGCGTGATGCCTGAACCCTAAATTTTAATATGGATAACTGAAATAAAAAACAAATCCGAACACATCGTTTGTGACGAAATAGTTCGGATTTGTTTCTATTGGTGACCCATCCGGGAATCTGAACCCCTGTGTGCGGATTTCATTTATGCGAAAGTTAGATGCAGTACGCCGCACACTATAGCGAGCTAAAGCTCGCAGGGTTCTGATTCCATTGAATTCAGCATAAAGAAAAGCACCTCGCGATGCGAGGTGCTTTTCTTTATGGTGACCCATCCGGGAATCGAACCCGAGTTTCCAGCGTGAGAGGCTAGCGTCTTGACCGCTTGACCAATGGGCCGTTGTTCTTGCGCTTTAGTATTATATCACACCGCGCGGCAAATTGCAAGTCTTTTTTTCATTTTCCTATGCCTTTTTGTGTATTTTCTTTCTTTTGTTCAAAAAACGGCTGATTTATGCCGCTTTTTTCGTCAAAATAAACAAACAGAGTGCGCTTTGCCTGCTTTTTGGTGCAGAAAGATATTCCAATCCCCTTGCTTTTTCTCGGCCTTTGTGCTATACTGAATTATCAAACAGAAAGGAGAGAATGCTATGGGCACGTTGAAAATCCTGTGGTCACTTTTTGCATCGATGTTCAAAATTGGACTGTTCACCTTTGGCGGTGGATATGCGATGATTGGAATTCTCGAGCGCGAGTTTGTCGAAAAGAAGGGCTGGCTTTCGCACGATGAATTTATGGACCTCATCGTCATTGCCGAATCGACGCCCGGCCCGATTGCCATCAACTGCGCCACCTATATCGGTTATAAGGTGGGTAAGTGGAGCGGATCTGTTGCCGCCACGCTCGGTATGGTGATGCCGTCCTTGGGCATTATCTATCTCATTTCTCTCTTTTTCGAGCAGTTTCTTGCCATCACGTGGGTGGCGTCCGCATTCCGCGGGATACAGGCGTGTGTTGTTTTTCTCATTCTTTCGGCAGGACTCAAAATGCTGAAAAAGATGAAAAAGACCGCGTTCTCTATCACCGTTGCCGCCCTGACCT
>JAZSMP010000190.1:0-1526 GCA_045535915.1 Eubacteriales bacterium
TAAACCGATGAGAAAGAGAAGTAGCATCTTCCGATTCCCCACAGAGAGCCGTCGGTGTTGAGAGTACGGCGGGATAGGGTTTGCGAATGGGCTTTTGAGGGCGAGGTGAAATCACAGTAGCCGAGACGTATGTCTGCGTAAAAGGCAAGTGTATGAAGTACACGTCAGAGTGGTTGTCAGCTTTCGGCTGACTTCAAGCAGGGTGGCACCGCAGGTATTTCCTGTCCCGGCAAGAGCCGTACGGCTACGGGGCGGGGATTTTTGTTTCCTGCCCGAACAAAAAATGCACCCAAAAAGGAGAACACAAAATGGAAAAGAAACAAATTCCCTACAAAATTTATTTAAGCGAAAATGAGCTTCCGCGCGAATGGTATAACCTCCGCGCCGATATGCAGAATAAGCCCGCGCCGCTTCTCGATCCCGCAACTCACAAACCGATCACGGCGGAGGCTCTTTCGGCTGTTTTCTGTGATGAAGCTATCCGTCAGGAGCTTGACGACACTACGAGATTTTTCAAGATCCCCGATATAATCCGCGATTTCTACAAGATGTACCGTCCCGCGCCCCTCATCCGCGCTTACTGCCTTGAGGAAAAGCTCGGCACGCCCGCCAAGATCTATTATAAATTCGAGGGCAACAACACAAGCGGAAGCCACAAGCTCAATTCCGCTATCGCGCAGGCATACTATGCGAAGATGCAGGGACTGCGCGGCGTTACCACCGAGACGGGTGCAGGTCAGTGGGGCACCGCGCTTTCAATGGCTTGCGCGTACCTCGGACTCGATTGCAAGGTCTATATGGTAAAGGTATCCTACGAGCAGAAGCCGCACCGCCGCGAGGTAATGAAGACATATGGCGCGACGGTAACTCCGTCTCCGTCAATGGAAACAGAGGTCGGCAGAAAGATACTCGAGGCGCATCCCGGAACTTCGGGAAGCCTTGGCTGTGCTATCTCCGAAGCCGTTGAGGTCGCTTCGACCACCGAGGGCTACCGCTACGTTCTCGGAAGCGTACTCAATCAGGTAATGCTGCATCAGTCGGTCATAGGTCTTGAGACCAAGACCGCGCTCGATAAATACGGCGAGAAGGCTGATATCATCATCGGCTGTGCCGGCGGCGGCTCGAACCTCGGCGGACTTATCGCTCCCTTTATGGGTGAAAAGCTTCGCGGCGAGGCTGATTACCGCTTCATAGCAGTTGAACCCGCGTCCTGCCCGACTCTGACAAGAGGTAAATATGCATACGACTACTGCGACACCGGCATGGTCTGCCCGCTTGCAAAGATGTACACTCTCGGAAGCGGATTCATCCCCGCGCCGCACCATTCGGGCGGTCTGCGCTACCACGGTATGAACACCACTCTCTCAGCGCTCTATGATCAGGGACTTATGGAGGCTGTTTCGGTCAAGCAGACCGAGGTATTCGAGGCGGCTGTTGAGTTTGCGAGAGTCGAGGGTATTCTTCCCGCGCCCGAAAGCTCACATGCGATCAAGGTTGCCATCGACGAGGCTCTCAAGTGCAAGGAG
>JAZSMP010000159.1:0-2545 GCA_045535915.1 Eubacteriales bacterium
TAAACTCGGAAGCGAGATTTATGCTGTTTCGGGTGGAGAAAATGCAACGGCATCCGATGGAATTTCTGCTTATGAAGCAGAAGACGAAGCAGATCTCTACCGCTTTGCCCGCAAGCTGATATCTTTCCTGCCTTCTAATAATAAGGAAGGAACGGCAGTCGATCCCGAAATTCCCGAATTCGAGCTCCAGCGTGCGCCCGATCTTTCGGGCCTCGTCGGAGAAGAGCTCGTTTCGGAAATATCCGATAAAAAGAATTACCTGAGGCTTTTTGCCGATTTCGCACCCGAGCTTGCCGCGGGATTTGCTTCGGTCGGCGGAATCTCCTGCGCATATATCGCGTCCGAGCATGCAAGCCGCGACGGTGCACTTACATCCGCCGCATGCAAGGTTGTAGCAAAGATCCGGAAATTTGCCGAATCCTTTGGAATTCCGCTTGTTTCCTTCGTCGATTGCCCCGGCTTTGATCAGAAAAACGATAAAACAGGGGACTTCCTCGAAAGCGCATCTGCCATGGCTGACAGCTTCTGCTTCTCGTCAAATCCGAAGATAAGCGTCATTGTCGGCAGAGCTTACGGCCCCGGATTCATATACATGGCGTCAAAATCCTGCGGCGCGGATATCGCATTTGCGCTCACAAATTCTTCGATAAGTGCTCTCTCACCAGAAGCATCCGTTGCATTCCTATGGAACGACCGCGTAAAGGATGGCGACCTGACTTCAAGCCGCGAGATGCTTGAGACCGAATGGAGGGAAAAGCACTCTTCACCGAACGAAGCCGCACTCTGCGGTGAGATCGACGATATCCTCACCCCGTCCGAGCTTCGTCCGAGACTCGTTTCGGCGCTCTATATGCTCCTCGGCAAAACGTCGTTCGAGCCCACGCGACGCAAGAGGTGACGGTGATGTTTATTCTGGAAAATACAGTTCTTCCGCGCGAAGGCGTGTTCGTTCTCTGCGCAATAGCACTGCTTGCCGCTCTGTATTTTATGCTTAAAGCATTCAGAAAAAAAGAAATTCCTGCAGGAGAACCCGAAGAAAACGAAGAAGAGATCGTTGCCGTGATAACCACGGCAGTTGCAGAGATACTGAACGAGGAAGCCGAGAGGGAAGAGCGCAAGCCGAACGCCTTCCGTGTAGTGGCTTTCAAAAGAACAAAGAACCGCCGTATAGGAGATTAAAATGAGAAAATTCAAGGTTAAGGTAAACGGTAAGGAATACGAGGTCGAGATCGAGGAGATCAAGACCGAACAGCCCGCCGAAAACAAAGAAGAGAAAAAAGAAGAATACAAAGAAGAAAATAAATGATGGATAAATCAAAAAGAGTCTTGATGCTCCCGCACGATTTCGACGAAAAGGATATTCGCGGATATCGCGCAATTGACGTCACCGAGTACTGCTTCGGCGAGCTTGATTCCGATCCTTGGGAGACGATGCGTATACTCCGAAGACTAATGCCGGGCGAAAAGCTTCGCCTGACTTTCGCGGGACAAGCACTTCTCGGAAGCCGTCATTATTCGGATGACACCGTCGATGCTTTTGTTGCCGCGGCTGTTGAAAACGGAATAGACACTTTCAGAGTTTACGACGCGCTGAACGATTCGAGAAACCTGACCGCGCCCTTCGCTGCCGTGAAAAAGTACGGCGCAAAGCTCGAAGCCGCGGCAGTATATGCCGAAAATTCCGTCCATTCCATCCCCTTTTTCGCGGGGTATGCCGCCCTTCTTGCCTCAATGGGCGCTGATACTGTCAGCGTGATCGGTCTCAATAACGAATTTACCTGCCGTGAGCTTACCGATGCAGTTAAAAAGGCAGTCGATCTGCCAATTGCTCTATCTGTTTCAAGCGAAAAGATCGCAGATATCGCGCTTGACGCGTCAGCCGATTCGGTGGAGATCTCTTTTGCAGAAGAAATTGCCCCCGAACTGAAAAACGAGATCGAATTCGTACGCGCCGACGCCGGTTGCCCTCCAATGATCTTCCCGATTTTCAGTATAATTTCGGATCAGGCTCAACGCAATGCTTCATCCGAGGAAAGATACAAAAATGTTTCCAAAGATTTTAAATCCCTGATTCTCGGAAAATTCGGAAAGACTCCCGCACCGATCGCTGGCGGTTTCGCAGAAAGTATATGCGGCGGAGAACCGATGATGCTCGTTCGTCCCGCTGATACGCTCGAAGCTGAATATTCAGAACTGCGCGAAAAGACCTCCCCGTGGCTTGAAGAGGACGAGGATGTCCTTACCTATGCCTTGTTCGGCGCTTCTGCCGTCGAATTTTTTGAAAAAAGAAAAGCCGAAAAATATCGACTTGACCAGCTGCATGCGCATCCCGAAAAAGGTATTCATATTATATAAAAAATAACGGAAAGCCGAAGCTTTCCGTTATTTTTTATCATCTTTTTCGGCGAAACCTGCAATATACACCTCAAATCTGTGCGAGCAGCAAGGGCAGCATACACGATGCTTCCCGGGCTTTTTCGGTAGGCGTATTACGCTTTTGCAAGCCTTGCATCTACGGTAAACATGGGTCTTTCTGTCTCGTATA
>JAZSMP010000320.1:0-21161 GCA_045535915.1 Eubacteriales bacterium
GATATAATGAAGTTTTACGCTTCACTATATCTCGAGTTTTCTATTTGGTTGTTATATGATTTAGCATAACAAAGGATTATCCGTACAAAGCTGATTATTCAGGTATGCTTTTCGAACAAAGTTCGAAAAGCTTCCATAACTCTGCACTCTGCATTCTGCACTCTGCACTTAAAAAATCCGATCGGCATTCGCCGACCGGATTTTTTTATTACGCTGCAAAAGGCTCGCCCTTTGCAAGGAATATCTGTACGTTATCGTTGTGATTGAGAACGTAGCCGGGAGCTTCCTCGGGCTTGATCTCGGTTCCGTTGACGGTAATCTTGAAGGAAACCTCAACGTACATCTTTGTGTCTCCGTCTGCTTTATCCTCGACCACCTCAGCTACGAGCTTATCCGAGCCGTATGTGAAGGAAGCGAATCTGCCGGTCTGAGTTTCGAGAGTATACGCAGCACCTTCTCTGTCCGCGCAAAGAGCGTCAAGAGCGCCGGAAAGGGTCGTTCCGGGATCAACTCTGAAAATCTCGGCATCACGAGTCTTAAGAAGAGGAGTTCTGGTGCCGTCCTTTTCCTCAAGTCCGCTGACGGTGATCATAACGCGGATGCCGTCGGTGGTATCGTTGGGATCTTCGGTCTCGTTGCCGTTGCCCATGTCACATGCGATAAGGCACATGGGAAAAGCAAGAAGAGCAAGAATAAATGCAATAATTCTTCTGAATTTTTTCATAGTTTAATCAATCCTCCGTTGTAAGTGGTATACATATTATACAACACGAGCGTCAATTTGTCAACAGGTTTTGGAAATTTCTCTTCACTATTTCTTAATTTCGGGGAGGGTAAAAAGGTTTATAAAATACCGTCTGGTATCCGAGGGAGGAAGCGCGGGCTCGGTCTCGGGAGCAGTTGTTTCCATGCCCGCGAGTATCTCGGCAACCTTCTTCTGCCACTCTGTTTTGTTGAAATGAGCCGAGCAGGTGCGGTTATAGTTTCTCGGACCCGAGGTATAGCCGACGTAATACTCCTTACCTCCGAGGTTGTAATAGTAGGGACGGTAAACCGTACTGAAGGGCATAACATCGAAGGGAAGCTCGATATAAGCATACTGCGCGTCAACGACCGCAACCTCTATCGGGAACTTTCTGTCAACCTTGATCATTGCAACCTGAGTGATATTTTCGGGAGGACACCATTCACACGCGATTGCCTTTTCAACGTTATCGTAATCAACAAGAACGTGTGTCTCGCAATAACCGGTGGGCTCCGTACCCTTGACAAACCATCCCGTCTCGGCACGGCTTCCTCTGCCGTCAAGACGGCAGGCATCGGTCATAAGGAGTCCCGAATCCTTGCAGAAGGTGCACTGAACGAGATTGCTCGAAACGTTGAATTCGCGGAATTTTTCGCCTTCCTGCATCTGCGAGATGACCTTATCTTCATGGATCTTGCCCATGACGGCATCCCAGACCTTGACGCAGGGGTTGGTCGAAATATTTGTGATGTGCTTGGGGTACTCGTATCCGTACCATACGCCGCAGACGTAATAGGGGGTATAACCGATGAACCATCTGTCGAAATAGTCACCCGCGGAACCCGTCTTGCCCGCAACGTCGATGTCGTATTTGCTGTCAAATTCAATGGATGCGGCGGTACCGCCTGTTCTCGGAACGCTCTCAAGGAGCATATTCATAAGAGACGCCGTCTCTTCGCTGATCGCGACGGTTCCTTCGTATCCGTTCTCAAGAAGAACGTTTCCGCTCGAATCGGTAACTCTCAGATAAGAGTTCGGTTCGCTGTAGATACCGCTGTTGACGAACATGGAATATGCCGCCGTGATCTCACGAACGGTAACGCCGTAGTTGAGCTGTCCGAGCGCCAGAGAAGCAAGACCTATATCGGAATATCCGGTACCGTCGGAAAATTCACCGTACTCGATCATGCTCTTCATATTGAGCGTATCGTAGCAGAAATCAAAAGAATTCTTGAGTCCGACCTGCTCAAGCAGCTTGACCGCCACCGTGTTGGTCGAAACCATGAGCGCGTAGTTTACGTTGATAAGTCCGCGGTAGGTGTTTGTCGAGTTTTTCGGCCACGCCTTCAGCTTTCCGTTATCGGGGAGGAAGCTGTGAGGGGTGTCTTCGAGAACGGTCGCCCATGTCAGCAATCCCCGCTCAAACGCAGGAGAGTATACCGCAAGCGGCTTGATCGCCGAACCGGGAGGACGCTTTGTCAGAGTCGCGAAGTTCTGAACACGGTTAGCCGTCTTCTCTCCCCTTGCGCCCGCAACTCCGAGAACGTCTCCGGTATAGGGGTCTATAACGATCGCCGAGCACTGGGGCTTGATACCCGAACCCGAATTGGGAAAATTCGATTCATCCTTGAAGGCCTCGTCGAGTATCGCCTGAATCTCGGGATCGATCAGAGATTCGATATTGAGACCGCCGTTATAAACGAGGATCGCCGCCATCTGTTCGGAATAGTTGTACTTTTCCATAAGATCGTCGATAACGTCCTCGATAACCATATCGGCATACCACGAGTTTACACCCGAAAGATCGGCGTTTTCCTCGTCTTCGTCGTTATTCTGTCCGGGAACGTTGAGAACAAGCTCCTTCTGATAAGCTTCCTCGAACTCACGGTAAGTGATAAGTCCTTGATCGTACATTTCGTAAAGAACGATATCACGTCTTTCGGCGTTGTATTCGGGATAGATTATGGGATTGAAACGCGAGGGGTTCTTGGTGATACACGCGATAGCGGCACATTCGATCAGAGTCAGCTCGGATACGTCCTTTGAGAAATAATTGTAAGCCGCCGCCTGAACACCGTTCGAGCCGTTGCCGAAGTTTACGATATTGAGGTAGAGCTCGATGATCTCTTCCTTGTCCATCTTTGTCTCAAGGTCGAGAGCCCAGAAGATCTCCTGTATCTTACGCTGGATCGAGTAGTCGTCGTTGCCCGTGACGTTCTTGATAAGCTGCTGAGTGATAGAGGAGCCGCCGAAGCCGTCGCCCGATCCGGTAAAGAAGGTCAAGCCCGCACCCGCGGTACGCTTCCAGTCAACACCGCTGTGCGACATGAAGCGCTTGTCCTCGATCGCGATCACGGCATTGATCATATTGTCCGGGATCCTGTCGATAGGGACATAGGTCTGGTCGACCTCGCCCTGAAGCTGCTGATCCGCCGCCGAATCCATTACCACAAGCTCACCGACGCGGTTTGCGCGGTCGGTAAATTCATATCGGTACATATGCGTCGTGGTCGAGCTCGACACGTCGATGCGGAAAAGCTCCGCATCGATCTCGGTCTCAACGTAATTATTGATATACACCGAAAATGCGCAGACGACGATTATTCCCGTCAGGGCAATAATCAGAAGGAGGGTTATCAGTATGTTGGCGAATATCTGAAAGAATTTGCCCACACCCGAAAGTCCGACCTTGCCTGCCGTCTTCAGCTCTTCTCCCCAATTTATTTTTTTATTTGCCATTTTTATTTCTCCTAAGAGTGGTTCTCATACCATATTATCATACATTTTTGAATATTTTATGAATATCGGTCGATAATATCTTTAGCTTTAACGAAAATTATTTGAAAAGGACGCAAAAATGAACAGCAAAAGACTTATTATCGCATTTTTCGCGGTCTCTCTCGCCGCGCTTGCCGTTTCCGGCGCCGCTGTGATATCGGTCGCCAGGACCTACAACAGCATGCTCAGGAAGGATGAAACATCAGAAAATCCATACGATCCGCCCGAAACGAGCCATATATTTGAAGTCACCGAGAATATTGAAATCCCCGAAACCACTGTCACAGAAGAAGACATTACGGTCTTTCTGCCCGAAGAGGTAACAACAGAGGAAATCACGACCGAGGCGGTCACTTTTACCGCAGTCTTCACGCTTCTTCTCGACGGGGACAGACTTCTGATCCTTTCACCCGAAGGTGAGCGTGTATACGAGCGGATAACCGACAGGGCACGGATACATCCAAAGGATCTCGAAGTCCTCCTCGAAGGAATAGCCTTTGACACGCGTGAGGACGCCATGAGCGCGATTTACGACATTATATCATAAAATATTATTTCAGGACGACCGAATCATCGCCCGCAAGTCGGCGGAGCTCACTTACCGCTGTTTCGCTGAGGAGCATTCCGTGAATGTATTCCGAATACTTTTTGGTATCGGCAAAATAGAAGCTCACACGGGTAAGTCCCTCGAATATTTCAACGATGTTTTCGCATTTTCTGTAGATCTCGGAATTTTTCGAGGGGACGCGGATATAGACCACCGATACAGGTTTTCTCGGCATCGGAGCAGGTCTTTCAACGGGCTTCGGCGCAGGCTTCTGAGCCGCGGGTGCGGGCTGTTCTTTTCTGCGCTTGAATTCTTCATCGGTCAGAAGCATCGCGGCGGTATTGACAAGTATCTTGCCCTTTTCGCCCTCTCGGCGGGATACCGTACCCGTTATACAAACGGCGTTATCCTCCTCGATATGACGGCGGTAGGTCTCGTACTGCTTCGAGAAAACGACGAGTTCGAGGCTTCCCGTTCTGTCTTCGAGCATAGCAAATGCCATACCGTCGCCCTTTCGGGTCGTCTTCTGCGTTACGGATGAAATGATTCCGCAAAGGCAAACTTTAGTTCCGTCGGCAAGAGTATCGGGGTCTTCCTCGTCCTCCGTGCCGATTATTTCAATGATCTTATTCGGAGAGAGCGACTTTATGTGAAGCGCGTAGCCGTCAAGAAGATGACCCGAGAAGAAGAGTCCCGCCGCCTCGCGCTCCATATAAAGCAAGTCTTTGGTTGAAAATTCGGGAATTTCGGGATAGACTATGCTCTCGCCGCCGCCCGTAACCGAATCCGGCATCGAGAACATATCCATCTGACCCGCGATATTGCCGCGGTTCTTTCTCGAAATTGCCATCAAAGCTTCATCGAGAGTTGCAAGCAGTCTCGACCTGTAAACTCCGAGGCTGTCGAAGGCTCCCGCCTTGATAAGAGACTCGACCATCCTGCGGTTGAGGTCGTTTTCCGACATTCTCTCAAGGAATTCCGAAAATGATGCAAACGGGCGGTCGGTTCTTTCGAGAATCAGCTTGTCAACGAACTGCCTTCCCACGTTTTTGAGTGCAAGCAGACCGAAGGTTATATCGTTTCCGCTTACGTGGAAATCGAGCATACTGCAGTTGATATCGGGAGGAAGGACGCGGATGCCCGCGCGGTTCGCCTCGGCGATATACTCAGCGATCTTATCGGCGTTTCCGAGAACAGAGGTCAGGAGTGCCGAGAAGTATTCGCGCGGATAATGCGCCTTCAGGTACGCGGTTCTGAACGACAGCATCGCGTAAGCCGCGGCATGGCTTTTGTTGAAGGCGTATGACGCAAAGCTCGACATATCCTCAAACAGCTTTTCCGCCGTCTCGCGCTCAACTCCGCGCTCCGCGGCTCCCGAAATGAAATTATCCCTCTCCGCGGCAAGCGCGGTGGCTTTTTTCTTTGACATGGCGCGGCGGACTATATCCGCGCGTCCAAAGGAAAATCCCGCAACAGTGCGGAAGATATTCATTACCTGCTCCTGATAGACGATACAGCCGTAGGTAGGGCGGAGTATCGGTTCAAGGAGCGGATGGGCGTATTCAACCTTTTCGGGCGCGTTCTTACCCTCAATATATTTCGGGATCGACTCCATGGGTCCCGGACGGTAGAGTGCTATCGCCGCCAGAATATCGTCGATAGATTCGGGACAGAGATTCGTCAGCATCGCTCTCATACCCGAGGATTCGAGCTGAAATACTCCGCTCGTCTGCCCCGAGGAGATAAGCTCGTAGGTCTTTTTATCGGAAAGATCGACGGTCTCGATGTTGAAATCGGAATCGTTTTCCTTTATCATCTTCACCGCGTCGTCGATTATAGTCAGATAACGCAGAGCAAGGAAATCGAATTTAAGCAGACCGAGCGACGCGACTGTATCCATATCGAACTGAGTCACAGTATTTCCGCTCGAAACCGCCAGGGGCAGATATTCGTAAACGGGACGCTCTGTAATAACGACGCCGGCGGCGTGGATCGATACGTTTCTCGGCATACCCTCAAGCAAACGGGCTGTATCAATAAGCTCGCGTATCTCATCGGAGGAATTGTATTTTTCCTTCAGCGCGGGCACGACAAGAGCGGTATCTATCGTAACGTCAAGCTCGCGCGGAACGAGCTTTGCGATCTCGTCGACGTCGGCATAGCTCATGCCGAGTGCGCGGCCGCAGTCGCGGATAGCGGCTCTTGCGGCAAGAGTACCAAAGGTTATGATCTGCGAGACGCGGTCGGCTCCGTACTTGTCCTTGACGTAAGCCAAAACTTCGTCACGTCTGTTATAACAAAAGTCAATATCAATATCGGGCATACTGACACGCTCGGGATTGAGAAATCTCTCAAAGAGCAAGTCAAAGCGCAGAGGGTCGATATCGGTAATACCCGTACCGAAAGCGACAAGGCTTCCGCATCCCGAGCCTCTGCCGGGTCCGACAGGTATTCCCGCGCCCTTCGCAAATCCGACGTAATCCGAAACGATGAGGAAGTAATCGTCAAATCCCATCGAATGAATGACGTCAAGCTCGTAGTCGGCACGCTCAATGTAGTCTTTCAGTTCAAAGCCTTCAGCGGGTATCCTTCCTGCAAGCATAAGTCTCTCTATGCCCTCGTAGGTGCGCAGACGTAGCATGTCCGCGGCGTTTTCGCCCTCGTTAAGAGGGTAAGTCGGAAGGAGATAACCCTCGTGTTCGAGTTCAAGATCGCACATTTCCGCGATTTTTGCGGTATTTTCTATCGCACCCTCAAAACCACCGAAAAGGCGTTCCATCTCAGCGGTGGATTTATAGTAAAACTCCTCGGTCTCAAAGCCGGGGCGCCCGCCGTCGGCAAGAGTCGTGTTGGTCTGGATGCACATGAGCACAGTCTGAGCGCGCGCATCGCTCTTGCGCAGATAGTGAACGTCGTTCGTCGCAACAACGGGGATGTCAAGCTCGCGCGCAAGCGAGTAAAGCTCGGGCAGGATCTGTCTTTCCTCAGCGATCCCGTGATTCTGGAGCTCTATATAGAAATGATCCTTACCGAAGATCTGCTTGTAATTCTTTGCGATTGTCTCCGCTCTCTCACGGTCGCCCGCAGAAAGCGCGGACGGTATCTCGCCCGAAAGACACGCGGAAAGCGCGATAAGTCCCTCGGAATGGTGACGCAAAAGATCAAGGTCCACGCGGGGGCGCGAATAAAATCCCTCGGTGAAAGCCTTTGAGACCATATACGTCAGGTTTCTGTAACCCGTCTCGTTTTCGCAGAGAAGAACGAGGTGATGCGATCCGCCCTCGCGTCCCGGCACTCTGTCAAAACGCGAACCGGGAGCAACGTAGACCTCGCATCCGATAATGGGCTTTATGCCCTTTTCACGGCAGGTACGGTAGAATTGCATAGTACCGTACATTCCGCCGTGATCCGTCATTGCAACGGCAGAATGCCCCGCCGCAATGACCGCCTCGGGGATATCCTTGATACGGCAGGCGCCGTCAAGAATACTGTATTCGGTATGCAGATGCAAATGGACGAAGTCTCCCATCACCGCACCTCCTTATCTTTAATCTTTTTCTAAGCAATTAAAAAGCTCACAAAATACAATAAAATCCGCTTTTTCGGCGGCTTTGCCGACCGAAAAAACACCTTTAAGACGAGCCGGGCGAGTCCGCGCGCCGAGGGGAGCCGTCAAAATCCTTAATTTTGGCGGCGGCGATAAGCGCGCGTTTTCAACCGTAAAACGCAGTTTTACGGTTGCTCTTTTCCCGCCAGCGCGAGAAGCTTTTTGAGTCTGTGGTTGAGTCCCGATTTTGTTATCGGGGGATTGTGCTTTGCCGCAAGCTCGGAGAGCGGTATCTCGGGAAAATCCTCGCGCAGAGTTGCCGTTTCCTTAAGCTCATCGGGAAGCGCGGCGAATCTTCCGCTCGCGCGTATCTCCTTTATCGCCTCGACCTGCACCTTTGCAGCGACTGCGGCGCGCCCGATATTGCGTATCTCGCAGTTTGAATTGCGGTTGACCTGACCGCGGAGCTCGCGCATAAGCTTGCCTTGCATCAGCTCCATAACCGACGAGACCGCGCCCGCGATGGTCAGTATGTCCTCAACATCCTCGGATCGCTTGAAGATCAGGGATGATATACCGTCTCTCTCGGAGCGCGAGGGCGGGTGTCCGAGATCGGAAAAGAAATCTGCAAGAGTATCAGCGCGCGCGGGATCGTTTATGCGTATCTCAATACGCGATTCCTTATCGGGATTTGAAAAATTTGAGGACGAGAGCAGTACTCCCGCGCAGAACGCGGAACTGCAATCGCGGCATTTAAAGAGCGTGATCTCGCTTCCAAAGGAAAATTCACGGAGCTTCTGCGCGAGCTTATCCGAGCTGAACACGATCTCCGCCGAAACTCTGCCGTAACTGTTCGAATATTCCGCATCCGCCTCGCGTCCGTATATCTCGCGCAGAAGTTTAAGCACAAGAGAGGTCGATTCTCTGCCCGAAAGCTTGGCGTAGATGCCGCCGTCCGGCGAGCAATCGGCATTTATAAGTATTCCGCAGAGCATGGCGCGGCGGCAGCATTGCGGTGAATGCAGATTTTCCGCCAGCTCTTCTCTGACACGTTCGGTAAAGCTTTTCATTTTCCGTTACCTAATCTGCGTATCTCGCATTCGAGCTCAACGCCGTAATTCGCGCGGATGACATTCTGAATATGCGCAACGAGTCCGAGAACATCCGCGGCAGTCGCGCCGCCAACGTTGATAATGAATCCCGCATGCTTTTCGGAGACCTGCGCGCCCCCTACCGTATAGCCTTTAAGACCCGAATCCTCTATCATTTTGCCGACGAAAAGATCGGGTGCTGGACGCTTGAAAACGCTTCCCGCGCTCGGATATTCGAGCGGCTGTTTCGATATTCTTCTCTGCATAAGATCGCGCATGGTGGCGTCGATCTCATTCTTTTTACCCTCTTTGAGAATAAAGGTCGCGCCGATGCAGATAAGATTCTTATTATCCGATAAAATACTGTGGCGGTAGGAAAGCTCCATTTCGTCCTTGCCGAGAGTGTAAAATTCGCATTTTTCCGCATCGAATACATTGCAGGATCCAAGCACGTCGGAAACCTGCCCGCCGTACGCTCCCGCATTCATGACAACGGCACCGCCGCAGCTTCCGGGGATGCCGTAAGCAAATTCAAGTCCCGTCAGAGACGCGTTTTTAGCGTTTACGGCAAGTGCGGTAAATGAAGCACCCGCTCCCGCAGTGATGCGGTTTCCGTCAATCGCCACAGAATTCATTTTCTCTGTAAAGATCACGCATCCGCGGTATCCGTCGTCCTCAAAAAGGATATTCGAGCCGTTGCCGACGACGATATAGGGCATTTCGAGGTTTTTTACGATAAATTCAAGTTCAGAAGCGTTTTTCGGAAATACGGCAATATCCGCATTTCCGCCGATCTTAAAGCTTGATTTTGACGAAAGCGGAATATCTTCCGCACATTCGATGCCCTCTTTTTGTAAAATATCTATAACAGTTGTGTAACTCATACATTACTCCAAAAACAAAGTAAAATTAAAAATATAAATCGGTTTTTTCGGTGGCTTTGCCGACGAAAAGACACCTTTTAGACGAGCCGGGCGAGTCCGCGCGCCGAGGGGAGCTGTCAAAATCTCTGATTTTGACAAGCGGCGATAAGCGCGCGTAATCAATTGCAAAACGGAGTTTTGCAATTGGGTTCATTCCAGAATTTCAAGAATATCACGAATATCCTTGATAACGTATGTGATGTTCATTCCCTCGGGGAATTCCTTGCCCTTGGGGTTGAGCCAGCAGGTGTCGATTCCGTATTCAACACCGCCCTTGATGTCCGACGTCAGCGAGTCGCCGATGACGAGTGCCTGCGACTTATCGAATCCCTTGATATCCGCGGCAACGGCGTCAAAGAATCCCTTCTTCGGCTTTGCAACGCCGATGGCGTCCGAGATGTAGCATTTATCAAAATAATCCCTGATCGCGCAACCGCCGAAGCGAGCCTTTTGTACCGCCTCGATGCCGTTGGTTATGATGTACATTTTATATTTTCCGTAAAGCGCACGGCAGACATCTTCAGCACCGTCAAGCAGAGCCGTCTGCTTCTTGAGATTTTCAACGTAAGCGTCGGCAAGAGAGGCGCCGTCGCATTCAAATCCGTAATGTTCGCAGAACTGCTCGAAGCGGAGAACTTTAAGGCGATCCTTAGTCACTTCTCCGCACTCAAGCATCTTCCAGAGATTGTCGTTGATACGGCTGTAGGTTTCAATGACCTCCTCATCTGTCGGCAGCCCTACCGACTCAAAGGTCGCGGTGATTGCTCTCTTTTCTCCGAGCTTGAAATCGAGCAGGGTGTCGTCGGCATCGAACAGTAACCATTTATATTTTGACATGTTGGACCTCTTTCAAATTAATGTCGGCTTACGCCGAGTTAATATCGCGCCGCGGCGCGAGTTAATGTTCGGCTTGCGCCGAAGTTTTCGGTAGCTTTTCGCCGAGGCGAAAAGCATTTGATCGGATTTCATACTTTCTCAAAATATATTATACAACATAATTTTGATTTTTGCAACACCAAAATCAAAAAAAGCACTCCGCGCAAGCAGACATTAACTCGGCGCAGCCGACATTCACTTGCCGCAGGCAATCTTAACTCCGCATAAGCGGAGATCAGATTACTGACAAACCTCTCTTCTAAAAAATGATATGTCAAAGTGCACAAAAACAGTCAAACAGCTGTGTTCGCACTTGCAAAGCGGGGTGCAGGGGCGAAGCCCCTGCAAGAAAAAAAGTTGTCATTCTGAGGCGGCGTCCGCAGACCGCTATGCCGCCGAAGAATCTCGTGCCGCCCCCATTTACAAGGGCGGCGCGGTGCCTGTACGGAGTGGTTTGATGTGCATAATCGTAAAATTATAGTCAAACGTAGTTGTTTGCACTTTTAAAAGGCAAAATAATACAAAAACACTGTGTAATTTTGAAACCACACAGTGATTTTCCATATTTATATACTTTTAGTTGGGTCGGTGCTGTGCAGACCACTTCGCCAGCACCGCGACGCCCGAGGAACAACTCGGTCGTCACGAGATCCTTCGGCGGCACATTTGCCAAAGGCAAATATGCGGACATGCGGTCGCCGCCTCAGGATGACATCGTTCTTTTTGAAGGGGGCTGCCGCCCCCTTCACCCCTGCACCCCAAGTGCGAACATAGCTTTCTGCTTTTTGTACATTTTGCTATATGCTATTTTTTATTGTGAGTTTGTCAGCAACCTGAACTCCGCGTAAGTGGAGATTAACTCAAAAAAGTCTTGCATTTTCCTGCCAAATGTGCTATAATGTACTATGTATATTAATATAATGCAGAAATATTGTCTAATTTAGGAAGGAGAGGTAAATAATGACTGTAATCGGCGTAACCGGACCGAGCGGGGCGGGCAAATCACTCTTTTGCTCGTATCTTGAAGAGCTTGGTTGTCTTCATCTCGACTGCGACAAAATTTACCACTCACTCGTCGACTCTCCCTCCGAATGCACACGCGCGCTTGAAAAAGAATTCGGACAAGCGGTTCTTAATCCCGACGGAAGCCTTTGCCGCCCCGCGCTTGCCGAGATCGTCTTTGCTCCCGGAGCGGACGAGCTTCGAAAAAATCTCAATGAGATCACACACGCCTTTGTTCTTGCGGAAGTGAGAAAATCAATAAAAAACACAGACAAAAAATGCGCCGTCATCGACGCTCCCCTTCTCTTTGAGGCAGGATTCGAAAAGGAATGCGACCTCACAGTCGCGCTTCTTGCTTCTCCCGAATCAAGACTTGCACGTCTTTGCGAACGTGACAGCCGCCCCGTCGAGGCACTCCGCGCAAGAATGGCAGCCGCTCCGAGCGATGAATTTTATTCCTCACGCGCCTCCGTTACCGTCATCAACAACGGCAACGCAGATAAGCTGAGAACCGCCGCACAGAAGATACTGAACGAAATCAAATGAGCAGAAGATTTTTAAATTCACTCGTCGTGATCCTCATACTGATCCTCTCGGTCGGTTGCGGATTCCTCTACGACGCGCTTTTCACGCGCCACCGCCTCCGCGAATATCCGAGGCAGTATAACGACACCGTCATCGCCTGCTATTACGAATACGGTGTGCCCGTCTCGATAATCTACGCCGACGTAAAGATCGCGAGTGACTACAATTCGGGACTCGTCTCGGATGACGGACGCATCGGTCTTATGCAGATCACGCGCGAGGAGTACGATATCCTCGCCGCAGAGCTCGGTATCGCAACCGATTCGGGACTTCTCTTCGAGCCAAAAACCAACCTCAACATAGGTACCTACAAGCTTTCAAAGCTTTTTGAAAAATACGGAAACTGGAGCACGGTCTACGCCGCGCTTTACATAGGCGAGAGCGAGGTTGACACCCTGATCTCCGACCCCGGAAACCTCGGTGAGGACGGTTCTCTCGTCAGCTACCCCGACGAAGAAACCGAGGAATTCGTCAAAAAATTTGAAAAGACGGTAGAGATCTACCGCGAATTATATGAATCGGCTAATTAATTTTTGAATCAATTGAAAGGAAAATACACAAAATGAGCGAAATCAAAACTCCCGCAGAAGCCGCACGCGAGCTTCTCTACAAAAAGAAAACCGTTTACGAGCGCCGCGACGAGGTTGCCGTCGAGGCTGCTTACGATTATGCCGTAGGCTACGCCAAGTACCTTGACGACGCAAAGACCGAGCGCGAGGCTGTATGGGCAGCAATTAAGCTCGCAGAGGCAGAGGGCTTCGTTCCCTATTCCTTCGGCGACGAAATCAAGAAGGGCGGCAAGTATTATTACAACAACCGCGGAAAGAATCTCTTCCTCTTCTCTGTCGGAGAAGAAGCTCTTACCGAGGGTATCCGCATTTCGGCGGCTCATATCGACTCCCCCCGCATCGACTTAAAGCAGGTTCCCCTCTACGAGGACAGCGGAATGGCATTCCTCAAGACTCACTACTACGGCGGTATCAGAAAGTACCAGTGGGTTGCAACCCCTCTCGCGCTCCACGGCGTAGTCATCAAGGCTGACGGAGAGAGCGTATGGGTTTCCATCGGCGAAGATCCCGCTGATCCCGTTCTTTATATCAACGACCTTCTCCCCCACCTCGGTCACAACGATGACCGCAAGCCCCTCGGCGAAGCTATCCCCGGCGAAAAGCTCAATCTCCTCGTCGGCAGCCGTCCTCTCATAAACGAAGCCGACGGCATCAAGCTCAACATTCTCCGTATTCTGAATGAAAAGTACGGCATCTGCGAGGAGGATTTCCTCTCCGCAGAGCTTTCCGCAGTTCCCGTAGGAAATGCACGCGACGTAGGACTTGACCGCTCGATGATCTGCGCTTACGGCCACGACGACCGTGTTTGCGCATATCCCGCAATGACCGCTATGTTCGAAGCACTCAAGATGGGTACTCCCCACACAATGATGTGCATCCTCGCCGATAAGGAAGAGACCGGAAGCGACGGCAACTCGGGTATGCAGTGCGATCTCATCCTCGACCTCATCGACGCTATCTGCGAGTCTCAGAACGCATCCCCCGCAGCAGTCCGCGCAGCATCCATCTGCCTTTCCGCAGACGTATCGGCAGCATTCGACCCGAACTTCGGCGAAGCATTCGAGAAGCGCAACTCCTCCCTCCTCTCCTGCGGCGTTGTACTCACCAAGTACACAGGCTCCCGCGGTAAGGGCGGCACAAACGACGCATCGGCTGAGTTCATCGGCAGACTCCGCGCTATGATGGCGAAGGACGACGTCGTATGGCAGGCGGGCGAGCTCGGTAAGGTTGACTTCGGCGGCGGCGGAACCGTTGCAAAGTTCATCTCCAAGCACAATATCGAGGTAGTTGACCTCGGCGTTCCCGTGATCGCAATGCACGCTCCCTACGAGGTCATCTCGAAGGTTGACCTCTACGAGGCACATCGCGGCTTCTCGGCATTCAACCGCTATTAAGATATGCTCGAGCGACTCGCTAAATTAAACGAAAAATATACCGAGATCTCCGCATCCCTCGAGGATCCCGCGGTGATCTCGGATATCGAAGGCTATACCAAATTACTCAAAGAGTACAAAAATCTGACTCCCATAATCGATGAATACCGCCGCTATCTCTCCGCGGCAGAGTCTGAAAAGGAAGCCCGTGCTATCCTTGACGACTCCTCCGCCTCCGAGCTTCACGAGCTCGCAAAGGAAGAATTTGAGGAAGCAAGGGTAACTATCGAAGATGCTCTCGGGAAGCTGAAGATTCTTCTTCTCCCCCGCGACCCGAACGACGACAAGAACGTCATAGTCGAGATCCGCGCGGGTACGGGAGGCGACGAAGCCGCGCTTTTCGCCGCAGTGCTTTACAGAATGTATTCGATGTACTGCGACTCCTGCGGATTCAAGATCTCGGTTGCAAGCGCAAACGAAACAGACCGCGGCGGCTTCAAGGAGATCACCTTCTCGATCGAGGGCGACGGCGCATACTCGCGCTTCAAATTTGAATCGGGTGTACACCGTGTTCAGCGCGTTCCCGAGACCGAATCGCAGGGACGCATCCATACCTCAGCGGCAACCGTTGCTGTTCTGCCCGAGGCGGATGCCGTGGAAGTCGAAATTCTGCCGTCCGATTTGATATTCGAGTCCTGCAAGTCAAGCGGTGCGGGCGGTCAGCATATCAACAAGACCGAATCCGCCGTCCGTCTGACTCACAAGCCCACCGGCATCGTTATCGAATGCCAGCAGGAACGCTCGCAGTTCCAGAACAAGGACAAGGCTCTCGCAATGCTCCGCGCAAAGCTTTACGACATCAAGCGCACCGAGCAGGAAAACGCCATTGCGGGCGCACGCCGCTCGATGGTCGGCAGCGGAGACCGAAGCGAAAAGATCCGCACCTACAATTACCCGCAGAACCGCGTCACCGACCACAGGATCGGTCTGACCCTCCACAGCCTTGACACCTATGTCAACGGAAATATCGGAGAGATGATGGACGCGCTCATAGCCGCCGACACAGCCGAAAGACTGCGCGGTGAAAATCAATAACAATTTATTCACGGAAGTTTTTTATGAAGACCTTACTGATCAAAGTTGACCACGAAAATCCGAGTGCGGATGCTCTCGCCGAAGCCGCTGAAATACTGAAGCGAGGCGGAACGGTAGTGTTCCCGACCGAAACCGTCTACGGTCTCGGCGGCGACGCAACCCACAGCGAAAGTGCGGAAAAGATCTACGCCGCAAAAGGGCGTCCCTCGGACAATCCTCTCATCATTCATATCTCAAAGCCGGAGGACGCAGAAGCTTATGCCGTGACAGGCAAGCTCTGGTACAGGCTCGCACGCCATTTCATGCCGGGTCCTTTGACAGTCATACTTCCCAAAAAGGACACGATTCCTTTGACGGTCACGGGCGGACTCGACAGTGTAGCGGTACGCTGTCCCGCCCATCCCGTAGCAAACAAACTCATTGAGCTTACGGGCCTGCCCATAGCCGCGCCTTCGGCAAATATTTCGGGCAAACCCTCGCCCACCTGCGCCGAGCACGTTATCGAGGATCTTGACGGCCGCGTCGATTGCATCATCGACGGCGGAGAATGCGCATTCGGAGTCGAATCCACGATAGTCAAGATCACGGGCGAGGACTCTCTCGTCCTTCTCCGCCCGGGCGCGGTCACTTACGACGCGCTATGCTGTGTCTGCTCCGACGTTACCGTTTCGGACACCGTAATGCATAAACTTAAGGATAATGAACGTCCGCTCTGCCCCGGCTCAAAATACCGCCATTACGCTCCCGAAAAGCCGCTGACTCTCGTCGGCGGAAGCGACGAAGCACGCCTTAATTTCTTTGCCGAAAGGCAAAAGGAAGGCGCGGTCATAATCTGCTATGATGAGCAGGCGGAGCATCTTTCTGCCGATTCGGTCATCACCGTCGGCAAAAAGGATGATCTTGAAGAGCAGGGCCACCGTCTCTTCGCGGCACTCCGCGAATGTGATTCGCTTGAAGGAAGATGCGTTTACGCCAACCTTCCCTCGACCGACGGCTTCGGTCTGGCGCTCTATAACCGCCTTATCCGCGCCGCCGCGCACACCGTCGTATATCCCGATTAAATCCGAATACAATCACTTTTATATAGAGGTACCACATGGCAAGAAAGAAAAAAGCGGAGGTCGTTGAGATCCTTCCTCCCGCGCCCGCCAAAGACCAGCCTATAACAGAAACGATCGAAAAGAACTATATGCCCTACGTTATGAGCGTTATCGTGTCGCGTGCGATCCCCGAGATCGACGGCTTCAAGCCCTCGCACAGAAAACTGCTCTATACGATGTACAAGATGGGTCTGCTTTCGGGTCCCAGGACCAAGAGTGCGAACGTAGTCGGTCAGACTATGCGTCTGAACCCCCACGGCGACGCCGCGATCTACGACACCATGGTCCGTCTGACCCGCGACAATGCCGCGCTTCTCCACCCCTTCGTTGACTCAAAGGGTGCTTTCGGTAAGCAGTACAGCTCGAATATGGCACCGTCGGCATCGCGTTATACCGAGGTCCGCCTTGAAAAATTCTCCTCCGAGCTCTTCGTCGGCATTGATAAGGACGCCGTCGATATGATCGACAACTACGACAGCACGACAAAGGAGCCCATTCTCCTTCCGACCACCTTCCCGAACATTCTCGTAACGCCCAATATGGGTATCGCAGTCGGTATGGCGTCGAGGATCTGCTCCTTCAACCTTTCCGAGGTCTGCGACGCAACGATCGCACTTCTCCGCTCCCCCAAGCTGACGGTCGACGAGCTTCTCGATATTATGCCCGCGCCCGACTTCCCCGGAGGCGGCGAGATCATCTACGATCGCGAAACAATGAAGAAGGTCTACGAGACCGGCGAGGGTCCCGTCAAGATCCGCGCGAAATACCGCTACGATAAGGCGGCAAACTGCATAGACATCCTTGAGATCCCCTACTCCACCTCTATCGAGATCATCATGAAGAAGATCGCCGAGATGATGAAGGCAAATCAGCTCAAGGACGTCACAGACTTCCGCGACGAGATCGACCTTTCGGGATTCAAACTGACTCTCGACCTCCGCCGCGGCGCCGATCCCGACGCGATCATGCTCAAGCTCTTCAAATCGACCTCTCTCGAGGACAATTTCTCCTGCAACTTCAACGTCATCATAAATTCAACGCCCATGACTCTCGGCGTTCTTCCCCTTCTGCGCGAATGGATCAACTTCCGCAAGGGATGTCTATCGCGCGAACTGACCTTTGAACTGAACAAGAAAAAGGATAAGCTCCACCTGCTCTTGGGTCTCGGAAAGATCCTGCTCGACATCGACAAGGCGATCAAGATCATCCGCAACACCCAGAAGGAATCCGAGGTCATCGCAAACCTTTGCAAAGGTTTCTCGATCGATGAGCGTCAGGCTGAATATATCGCCGAGATCAAACTCCGTTACCTCAACCGCGAATACCTCATCAACCGCATCAACGAGATCGACTCGCTCCGCAAGGAGATCGCTGACCTCGAGGAGACCCTCGCCGACGAGATCAAGCTGAAGCGTCTGATCGCAAAGCAGCTCGGCGAGATCAAGAAGAAATACGCTCAGCCTCGCCGCTCGACGATCACGAACGCGGAGAGCATCGACGTTTACCGCCCCGAGGAGCATATCGAGAATTATCCCTGTCACTTCTTCCTCACCGCCGACGGCTATTTCAAGAAGATCACGGATAAATCCCTCCGCGGAAACGACGAACAGAGAATCAAGGAAGGCGACCGCCTTATCGCCGAATTCGACGGCGAGAATATCACCGAGCTTGCGATCTTCACAAACAAGGCTCAGCTATACCGCTTCAAGGCGGCGGACATTGCCGCATGCAAGGCAAGCGAAATGGGCGAATTCCTGCCAGCCAAGCTCAAGTTCGATGACGGCGAAAAGCCGCTCTACATCCGTCTTGACAAGGATTGGGACGAAAAACGCAACATGGTCTTCGTCTTTGAAAACGGCAAGGGCGTAAAGGTCCCGCTCTCGGCATACGCCGTCAAGGGCACGCGCCGCAAGATGACGGGTGCATATTCGTCCGCATCTCCCATTGTCGGCATCTTCGAGGAGCATAAGAATCCCTTCGAGCTCCTTATCATAACAACTGCCGACCGCGCGATAGTCCTCTCGACCAATCTCATCCCGATAAAAACGACCCGTACAGCCGCGGGCTCACAGCTCCTTCTCCTCAAGAAGGGCGCGAGCGTCGCAAGCGTGCTGCGTGACTTTGGAGATAAATTCGAATCGACCAAGGGATACAAAAAGACAAAGATCCCCGCAACTCCCGTTCTGCTCGTCGAAAAAGACATTGACAAGATGCAGATCAAGCTCGACATATAACACCCCACCAAGAGGTAAAAAATGAAGTTAAAAAACAAATTCCAAAGAGCCGCCATATTCATGCTCGCGCTGGTACTGGCATCGGTATCCTCGCTTGCGGTATACGCCTCTGTAAGCTACGACAGCTCGAAAGACCCCGTAGTGGCTTTCTCCGGCATGGTCTCCTATGTTGAGGGCGTACTTCAAAGCATAAGAGAATCGATCGCGTCGATCGAAGCGCGCCTGACCCTCCTTGAACTCACAGGACCCTCGGGCGGAGGCTCGGGGGGAGGAATGAGTGCGGAACAGTACGCAGAAATAATGGCAGAGATCAACGCACTCAAAAAGTCAAACGAAGAACTGACAAAAGAGAACGCCGCCCTCAAAAACGATATCAAAAACACAAAAAACGAGCTTCTTTCTCTCATAGACGAGCTTTCTGCGGAATACGATACCCTTAAGGGCTCGATCTCGGCGCTCTCAACGGATATCACTAATCTGCAGAATCAGATTACTTCCACAAAAAACGATCTGCTGACCCTTGAAAAGAATTTCAAGCAGATATCCGATATCTCGACCAAGCTCGAAACAGTCACATTAAAGGTCAATAACCTCACGTCGTCAAAGGGTGACATCACAGTCCTGAAGAATCAGTACAATGAACTTCAGAAGCTATATAACGATCTTATGGCAGAGATCGGCAAGATCTACAGCACCGTCTTCGTTCCCTACGGCGCAACGATCATTGCGACCGACGACGATGACACCGTAATGCTCATACTCCGTTCGGGCTCGGCAATCGCCGTCTCTCCCTATACGGAGCAGGGCAAGATCCAGGGTATCAACAACCTTACCGAAGGCATTGATATCCTCGACGGCGAAAGCATCCCCCTCTTCAACAGCATTCTCATTCCCAGAGGCGGAAACGACGGCAGAGGCGTCAAGGTAACCTCGCTCGAGGGCGCATATTTTATGATCGGAGGTGAGTACACAATTGTCGAACCGTAAGAAACGCAAAAACGGCAGTAAAATTTTTGTACGCCTCATTGCGGGAATCATGGCGGCGCTCATGGTCGTCGGCGTCATCTATATGGCAATTGCATTCACACTCGGCGCAAATGCGCTACCGCTTGACAGCTACAAATTCGACACTCAGAAGACCTCGGACGATTTCCGGCTTGCAGTCGGTATCCGTTACGGATCGAGTGCCTATCCGCATCATCTCATAACCTCGCCGAACGGCTTCGTTTTCGGTGAAGCCGAAATTACAAGAACAGAGCACGGTTTCGTTCCCGTCTGGTCAACTGACGAGACCGACATCGCCGCAACGGTTGACGCCAACCTCACGATCGGATACGAATCCTGCGAGGTTGCAAAGAAAGAATCAGAGACCGATATCGGCGGTTATCACGTCGAGCTCACTGTTCCGGGCGCTAACATCTGGGATAATCTCGCCGACCTGCGCGATATTTTCTCCCCCGAGTACACCCACGTCTTCCCCGCCTATATCAACGGCAAAAAGACTCTGCGCATCGGCGCATTCCCGAACTACTCGGAGGCAAGTGCCGCCGCCGCGGCTGTCGGATCGATGCTTGACGGCTTCTCGGTCTCCGTAGCATCCCCATCATCGTCGGGCGTGTCCTACCTTAACGCCGATTACGACACCATCCTCTTTGAATATTCGGGCGCGGAAGGATTTTGCAGCGGAGTTGCCGCAGTCCAGCTCGACCGTGCGGAATATTCCTATCTCTACTACTCGCGCACATCCTACCTCTACGACGGTGTTTTCTGCTTCAAGAGATATCTCTCGGACGGAGCGGAGGGGCTTTCGATGATCAACCTCGTCGGCATGCAGGAATACGTCGAGGGCGTTCTTCCCTACGAAATTTCAAGCACATGGCCGCTTGAATGCCTCAAGGCATTCTCGATCATGGTCCGCTCATTTGCAATGTCGAACCTAAACCGCCACTATAACGCCTACGGCTTTGACATCTGCTCCTCCTCCTGCTGTCAGGTATACCAGGGCAGAAGACTCGTCACAGACAGCGTCGTTGAGGCTGTTGCGGCAACAAAGAACCAGATCCTCGTCTACGGCGACGAGATCGTAAACTCGGCATATTCCTCCTCACAGGGAGGATATACGGTTGCCTCACAGTACGTATGGGGCGGCACGCTCGGATACATGGTAAACCAGGCGACCCCTTGGGAGGACTACAGCGACGTCAGAAACGGTCTGTGGACTGCCGAGATCACCGAAAAGGAGCTTGCCTCACAGTTCAAGAACGCGGGCTACAGCGCGATCAAGGGCTCAAAGATCGTTGACTTCTCCTATCAGACAAGTGACGATTCGCCCTACCTTTACAGCTTCACGGGCGTTGACGAGAAGGGCAACAGTGCAACGGCAACAAGAAGCGCGAAGGTCAAATCTCTCTTCGGCTCGTTCGTAAAATCCTCGAATTTCACGATAGCCAAGGGCGAGCTTACATACACCTACACCGACGTTCTCGCAAACCGAATCATCAACCTTGCGGGCTCAATGAGCGGCAAGATCAACGTTTATACGGGCGAAGGAGTCAAGGAAACCGACATCTCTCTTCTCTCCTTCATGACCGACCTCGGACAAGCGCTCAGCGACGCCTCGAAGGCTCTCTTCGTCAAAACGGGCGAGGGCGTTGCGACGCTTACACCCGTCGAGGCAGGCGAGATCCCCGTTTCCA
>JAZSMP010000346.1:0-3503 GCA_045535915.1 Eubacteriales bacterium
GGTAGCAGGACTTGAAGAGATCACCGAGGGTGAGCTTTTCATCGGCGACCAGCTCGTTAACGACGTAGCTCCTAAGGATAGAAAGATCGCGATGGTTTTCCAGAACTACGCTCTTTATCCTCATATGACTGTATTTGAGAATATGGCATTCGGCCTTAAGCTCAACAAGACCCCCAAGGAAGAGATCAAGCGCCGCGTAGAAGAGGCTGCTCGTATCCTCGACATCTCTCACCTTCTCGACAGAAAGCCGAAGGCTCTTTCCGGTGGTCAGAAGCAGCGTGTTGCACTCGGTCGTGCAATCGTTCGTAACCCCAAGGTCTTCCTTCTTGACGAGCCGCTCTCCAACCTCGACGCAAAGCTCCGTGCATCGATGAGAACCGAGCTTACCAAGCTTCACCAGAGCGTCGGAACCACCTTCATCTACGTTACTCACGACCAGGTCGAGGCTATGACCATGGCTACCCGTATCGTTGTTATGAAGGACGGTCTCATCCAGCAGGTTGATACTCCTCAGAACCTCTATGACTATCCCGTAAATATCTTCGTTGCAGGCTTCATCGGCACACCTCAGATGAACTTCATCAACGGTAAGCTCGAGAAGAAGGGCGAGGACGTTTACTTCAACTTCGAGAATCTCTCCATCAAGCTTCCCGCAGAGAAGGCTAACAACCCCGACCTCAAGGACTACATCGGTCAGGAAGTTGTTGCTGGTCTCCGTCCCGAGGCTATTCACGACGACGCTAACCAGCTCGCACAGAACCCCGACAGCCAGCTTGAGGCTTACGTTGACGTAACCGAGCTTATGGGTGCTGAGATCTACCTCTACCTCAACGTAGGCGAGGAGACCAGACTCATCGCACGTGTATCCTCCAGATCGACCTCTCGCGCAGGCGATACCATCAAGGTTGCCTTCGATATGAGCCGTCTCCACATCTTCGATAAGGATACCGAGCGTTGCATCGTTCACTAATTCTTTAATACATAAAATAAAGAGCCGTTCTCTCTGCATTCTTAGCGGAGGATTAGCAGTCACAAAACTTCGGCAGAGAACTTGTTTTCTCTGCCGATTTGTGTTATAATGGTGTTAATGAAAAGTCTTTTTTGTGTAAATGGGAGTTGATTTGCAAGCAAATCGGCACGGCTTGCCGTGACGGAGGGATTGTAAAAAGCCCCAAATAGCAGAAAACAATCCCTCCGTCAGCCTTCGGCTGCCTTAGGATGCGCACAACTTTAGGGGTATGGGCTTTGCCCGAAGCCCGCGTTGCAAGCAACGCCGTAATACAAAGGCGAAACTGGCGATAAAACAACGATTTGTAGAAGGAGGAAGCGTAATGTTACATTCAATAAAGAGTACAAATGATATAAAGGACTTTCTTGATAAAACCAACTCGTTACACGATGGATATGTTGTGGAGGTTAAATATAATAACAATGGCATATCGAAAATAAAAGGTGGTCATTATTTTGAACCTGCAAAAACAAAGTTGGTTCTTCAAATATTAGTGACAAGCATTTGGGATGCTGTGGTTGAAATAGAGTTTGAAAATCTTTTGGAATGGCAAATTAAAGACAATCAATCGGATATTTTTGATGTTTCCGTGTTTTTTAACGAAAATAATCTAATTGTTTGGATGGATGATATTTATACAAGTGCAGAGGATATGAAAAAAGGATCGTACGTTATTGCAGTATCCATGAAATGGCGAATTACTAAATAAAAATTACCCCTACAGATTTTTCAAAATCTGTAGGGGTTACTTATTTGTTTATAGCGGGGCAATTATTAACCAACTGACCATAATTTCTCCGCTAAGAGTGCACGCACTTCGCGGCTCTTTATTTTTTTCTTGACAAAAACGCTCTTTTGTTGTATAATCAAATAGATAAATCTAAAGGAGTATATCCATGCCTTCAAAAGATTACAGAAAGCTGTGTACCAAAATCGGTATAACCGTGCTTATAAATACTCTGCTTTTGCAGATGCTTTCATCGGTTGTCGATATTGCCTGCAAAGCGGCGGAGGGCTCAATACGAAATTTTGCGGTCATCAACAGCATCAATACTGACGATTACTATTATGCGTTTTATGAAGTCGCAATGCTTCTGACCTATCTTGCGTCCTTCCTCATTCCCGCATTTGTATTCATGCTCATGACACGCAAGTCGGGCAGAGAACCGATGCGCCTCGGGGTAAGGATATTCCCGAACGCCCCCGCGGTTATAATTTCCGCGATAGGAGTCGTAATTGCATTTGCGTATGTCAACTCGATAATGGTGAGTTTTATCGACTTTTCCGCGATATTAAAAAATGAACCGCTTGATTCACCGATAAAAATACTGCTTGCCTTTATTTCGATAGCGATCGTCCCCGCTCTTGCCGAGGAATTTCTATTCCGCGGATGTGTTCTCTCAAATCTTCTGCCCTACGGTAAAACCGGCGCGATCGTCCTTTCCGCGTTACTGTTCTCGCTTATGCACGGCAACTTCGCGCAATTCCTTTATACCTTTGCCGCAGGACTTGTTCTTGGTATAGTTTACGTCGAAACCGGCTCTATCTGGACTCCGACCTTCATCCATCTGTTCAATAATTTCTACAGCTTGATCCAGCAGGTTATATTCGAACGCTTCGGTGAGAGCCAACGAGTAGGAATGATCCTTACTGTTGTGGATTTCACCTTGATCGCACTCGGAGCTGCACTCGGCGGCTGGCTGCTTTATTACAGAAAGAAAAAGGGCAACCGCGAAGGTTTTGCTGAGCCGACAAAAAAGATCGAAATTGATAAAAAAGAAGCCAAGCGCGGTTTCTTCAGACCTATTATGATCGTTCATATAGTGATCTCGCTCCTTCTTGCATTAATGATCGTTGGACTTGCACTGATTTATCCTTACTTGACATGATGATGCAAAAAGATATAGAATTTATGAAAGAAGCTCTCCGCCTCGCGGAAGCCGCGCGTGACGCCGGAGAAATCCCCGTGGGTGCCGTTGTTGTGAAAAACGGAGAGATTATAGGCAGAGGGACAAACTGCCGTGAGAGCGGAGGCGGAGCCTCTGCGCATGCCGAAATACTTGCCATAAACGAAGCCTGCACACACTTAGGCGGCTGGCGTCTGACGGGATGTGAGCTTTACGTTACCCTTGAGCCCTGCCCCATGTGCGCGGGTGCGATAGTCAACGCAAGACTCGACCGCGTCGTCTTCGGCGCATCCGATACAAAAATGGGCGCGCTCGGAGGTCTTTTCTCGCTCCTCGACTATCCCCTCGGATGCAAAACCGTCGTTGAACGCGGCGTTCTTGAGGATGAATGCAAATCGCTGCTCGATTCATTCTTTTCCGCGCGCCGCGAGGCAAATCAAGCAGAAAGGAATAAATCAAAAAGACTCGGAAGAGATTTTTATACCGCCGACGTCCTCGACGTCGCCCCCGCATTGCTCGGCAAGCTTCTCTGCAGACGCCTCGATAGCGGAGAAGTGGTGAAATATAGGATCACCGAGACCGAAGCC
>JAZSMP010000187.1:0-3863 GCA_045535915.1 Eubacteriales bacterium
GTCACTCCGTTCGAAAACTCAGAACCCCTGTGTCGTTTCTCGAAACGACACAAATGTTCGCGCTACCGCCCAATATTATTATCGCACCGCATTATGCGCGAACTATGGGTTCTGAGTCCCGGATAAAATCTCTCGCGCCTAAACTAAGTTCACGCATCTTACCGAAGCTTCGCTTCGGTGCTTTTTCTATGTCACTCCGTTCGAAAACTCAGAACCCCTGTGTCGTTTCTCGAAACGACACAAATGTTCGCGCTACCGCCCAATATTATTATCGCACCGCATTATGCGCGAACTATGGGTTCTGAGTCCCGGAAAGCTCCCTTCGGTCGCAGTTATATTCGCGCAAGCGCGAGTTATATTTTGCTTCGCAAAGTGATATTCGGCTACGCCGAGTGATATGTTCCGCTTTGCGGAACGTTAAGGTCATTCTATAGAAGTCAGATTATTATTTATGCCCTCCGCGGTCATACCGCCGACCTCGGCGACCGCGGCGGGAGGAGGCGCCACCTCTTCGCCGTAGGCTCCTGCGGGCGGGAGGATGATCCCGAAGCTGACCGCTATCGCGGAGTTCACGCGGTCCATCACCTCGCCGTCGAGGTGTCCCATCCGCTCGCGCAGACGGCGTTTATCGAGCGTTCTGATCTGCTCGAGCAATATCACCGAATCGCGCGAAAGTCCTGCACGCTCGGCGTATATGTCAATGTGAGTGGGAAGCCGCGTCTTGCTCATCCTCGAGGTTATCGCGGCGGCAATCACCGTCGGGCTGTATTTGTTACCGACGTCGTTCTGTATTATAAGCACGGGGCGCAGACCGCCTTGCTCGGATCCCACAACCGGCGAAAGATCGGCGTAATATATATCCCCCCTGCGAATCTGCGAGTTCATTATGTTCTTCTTCCTTTCCTTGTTCTGTCACTATTCTTGACCTCCCGCCACGGTTTCAAACGCGCGCGGGAAGAATTCCATGTGGAAATTTTTCTCATTGTCATTATATGTCGGAAGAAAGGATATTGACTTTGTGAGGAAAGGGTGCTATAATATTAAAAAATACCATCGGAGGTATATTATGAACTACTGGACACAAAGCAAGGATAATATATACGTTGCGGCGCACCGCGGATGGAGCACTCTCTATCCCGAAAACACCGCCATCGCCTTCAATAAGGCTATCGAGATCGGCGTGGACCAGATCGAGACCGACGTCCGCATCACCCGCGACGGCGAGCTCGTCTGCATCCACGACGCAACCGTCGATCGCACCACAAACGGCACGGGAAAGGTCTGTGAAAAGACTCTTGCAGAGCTCAAGACTCTCGATGCAGGATCGTGGAAGGGTAAGCAGTTCGCCGGCGAGAAGATCCCCACCTTCATCGAGTTCATGGAGCTGGTGAAGGATCATCCGACGATGACCCTTGACATCGAGCTCAAGGAATATCCGATCGGAGGAAATGAAAAGACCGCTTACGAGGTTTGCGACCGTGTGCTGAAGATCATCGACGACTACGGTTTCACCGATCGCGTCGTAATCAACACCTTCAACGGTACGCTCCATGAGTATATTCAGGATAAGTACGGCTCGAAATACCGCCGACACATCTATTATCCTCTTACTCATATGGGCAAGGTCACGCGCGATCCTTACAGCGACGGCGCATACTGCTGCTGCATGTTCCGCGCACTCTACAGCCCGATCAACATGGCAACGAAGGAAGAATTTGACCGCATGACGGCTCTCGGACCCGAGCCCTGGGCTCCCGCGGGAGTAAAGACAGCGGAGCACGTTGACGAGGTTATCGCCTGCGGCGGAACTCTTATCACTTGCAATAATCCCGACGAGATACTTGCATTCTTGCGTGCGAGAGGAAAACATAAATAAGTGATTAGTAAAAGATAAGAATCCTCGCCCGCGGGCGAGGATTTTTCTCAATAAAAATTTACTTGACTTTTTTTCCATAATGAGATATAATTATATATATATACATATTTTACATTTGGGGAGGCAATATGAAAAAGAAGAAAAAAGAGTCAAAATGGCTAAAATTCCGCCACAGTGTCGTGCGGAATGTTGCCTATTGCATCCTCAGACCCTACGTTCACTTCAAATATCATATCAAGATCGAAAAATACAAGGAGCAGGAGAAGCGGCCCTACCTCATCCTTCTGAACCATCAGACTCCTTTTGATCAGTTTTTCGTCGGCATGACCCTGCGCGGTCCCATCTACTACATGGCGACCGAGGATATTTTCTCGAACGGCTGGATATCAAAGGTCATAAAATACCTCGTCGCGCCGATCCCGATCAAAAAGCAGACGACCGACGTCCGCGCAATACTGAATTGCCTCAAGGTTGCCAAGGAGGGCGGCTCGATCGCCATCGCACCCGAGGGCAACCGCACCTACAGCGGACGCACCGAGTATATGAACCCCTCGATCGTCGCGCTGGCAAAGAAGCTCGGTATGCCCATCCTCCTCTACCGCATCGAAGGCGGCTACGGTGCCGAACCGCGCTGGAGCGACGTTGTCCGCAAAGGTAAAATGCGCGTTTGGTGCGCCCGCACGGTAAGACCCGAGGAATACGCCGAAATGAGCGACGAAGAGCTTTTTGAAGTTATTCGCTCGACTCTCTACATAGACGAGGCATGCGAGGAAACCGAATTCAAGCACGCGAAGCTCGCCGAATACCTCGAACGCGCTGTCTACTATTGCCCATTCTGCGGACTTTCCGAGTTCGAAAGCCATGGCGACCTCATAAAATGCAAAAAATGCGGCAGGGAGATCCGCTATCTGCCCACAAAGAGGCTCGAAGGCGTCGGTTTTGACTTCCCATACCGATTCGTTGCGGATTGGTACGACGCGCAGAAGGCTTTTATGAACAAGCTCGACGTCACCGTCTACGGCTCGTCCGTGATCTACACCGACCGCGCGCGCATCTCGGAGGTCATTCCCTACGATAAAAAGGTCATTCTCGACGAGGACGCCGAGATATCGCTTTGCGGCGACCGCATAACTGTCCGCGGAAAGGATTCCGGATTCGACTTCCTCTTTGACGAGACCACGGCGGTCACAGTCCTCGGAAAAAACAAGGCGAATATCTACCACGGCGGCAAGATATATCAGCTTAAGGGCTCAAAACGCTTCAACGCGCTGAAATACGTTCACATCTACAACAGATACAAAAACATAACAAAAGGAGACGAACATGCTGAATTTCTGGGACTTTAGTGTATGGGCTTGGATCAACACCTTTGCGGTGCTCCTCGGAAGCCTTCTTATAGGTAACATATTAAAAAGGAGCATTCCTTTTCTTCGCGACTCGCTGACTCCGACATCTGTCGTTAGCGGAATCATCCTTCTCATCGTTGCAGCTATCTATAAGGCGGTCACGGGCGATGTCATGTTCGACACCGCAGCATTCGGCGCAAACGGTACCGCGCACCTCGAAATTATTACTTATCACGCCCTCGCGCTCGGATTTATCGCATCCTCGTTTAAAACCACAAACTCAAAGCTCACAGGCAAGCGCACCGCCGAGATATTCAACACGGGCGTTACCACCGTTTCGACCTATCTGCTTCAGGGCGTTTTCGGACTCGGCATTACCCTCATCTGTGCGCTGGTGATCGAAGGATTTTTCCCTGCCGCGGGCGTTCTTCTCCCCTTTGGTTACGGTCAGGGCACGGGTCAGGCTCTCAACTACGGCACGATCTATGAGGTCGAGCACGGATTCGTCGGCGGCAAAAGCTTCGGCTTGACCATCGCCGCACTCGGATTCCTTTCGGCGTCGATCGGAGGAGTCATCCACCTGAATATTATGAAAAAGCGCGGCAGGATCGTTCTCTAAGTCGGATCGGAGCCATGTCGTT
>JAZSMP010000155.1:0-5171 GCA_045535915.1 Eubacteriales bacterium
GCAGCACGTCACTCACACACCCAATTATGCGCGCAAATAGAGGTTCTAAATCCTATCGGGCTTTTTCATCTTTCCTACATATCCTCTTGCTGTTGCTTGCAACACCTAAAATTTGCGCGCTATCGCAGCACGTCACTCACGCTCCCAATCATGCGCGCAAATAGAGGTTCTAAATCCTATCGGGCTTTTTCATCTTTCCTACATATCCTCTTGCTGTTGCTTGCAACACCTAAAATTTGCGCGCTATCGCAGCACGTCACTCACACACCCAATTATGCGCGCAAATAGAGGTTCTAAATCCTATCGGGCTTTTTCATTTTTCCTACATATCCTCTTGCTGTTGCTTGCAACAGCAAAAATTTGCGCGCTATCGCAGCACGTCACTCACGCTCCCAATCATGCGCGCAAATAGAGGTTCTAAATCCTATCGGACAGTTATATCTTTCCTGAATACGATCAACCACAGTGAATAATCAAAGCCGTTCCCTTTTGGGAACGGCTTTGATTATTCTGAACCGCCTGCGGAGCGCAGTCGGTTCGGAGCACGCATTACGAGGCTCTGCCTCGTGCTCCGTTCAAGAAACTTTTAAGTATTATTAAAGCGAGGTCTTCGAAACAAGATATCTCGCGGTCTGTACCATAAATTCCACAGCCTTGGGGAAATAGTCGTTCGGGAAACCTTTGAGGAAGTTATCCGCCTCGTAGGTGAACTCTCCGTCGTACCTGATATCGTCGAACGCCTTCATGATGTTATCCCAGTTCATCTGACCGAGGAAGGGGATGGTGTGGCGGTCGCCCTGATAATCGTTATCGTGAAGGTGGACGGCCTTGAGTCTGTCGTGACCGAGCACGCGGATGGTGTCCTCAGCCTCCTCACCAACGAGCGAGCAATGTCCGACGTCAAGACAAGCAACGACCCATTCGCTGTCAATGGCGTCGATGAGATCGGCGTGGTCCTTCGCAAATCCCGCAACGTCGGTGCAGATGCACTTGCGCTTGACCTCTCTCTGCCACATATTCTCAAGCGCGATCTTGACGCCGAGGTTACGCGCCAGCGGAACGAGCGACTTATAATACTCAACGTTGAGATCGAAAGACTCCTTCTCATTTCCGAGATAGGGCATCCAATGGAGGGGATGAACGACGACCATCTTCGCGCCCATCATTGCGCTGACCTCAAGCGACTGCTCAACGCGGGGTTTCGCAATATTTTCGCGGATATTTTCATCTGCCCACGCGAACGAGAAGGGCGCGTGAGTCTGATTGAAGATGATTCCGTTTGCGTCGCAATAAGCGCGTCTTTCCTTGACGAGAGCCTTCCAGTCGCCTGCGATATAGGGGCTGTCATCGCGGATCATATCAAAAAGCGAGAGATCAAGGCAATCGTAGCCCGCGTTTTTGAGCGTAAGAACGCCCGCTTCAAATCCGAGTCTGCCGACAGAATGGCCGGTCTGTGTTGAAATAAGCATAATTCTGATTCCTTTCTGAGTCAGTTTTTAGTAAATACCGCTTTCAGTTCAAGCGGGGTAGAAATCTTTGTGCTTCCCGTCTTATCAAAGACGCCGTCCGCGGTCTGCCAGCCGCTGAAGGTGTACCCTTCGTTCGCGATAACCTCGACAAAGATATTGCCCTTGCCGTCCTTCGAAAGCTCGATGCGTCCGCCCTCGGCGGCAATGATCTGATGAGTGTTCTGATTCGTGAAAACGAGTCTCGTCTCGGTGCCGTCTGGTTGCTTGATCGAAATATAGTTTGAGATCGCTGCCGACTTGAAGGTGTATGTCTCTGCCTTCTCGCCGGTGTAACAACCCTGCATGAAGAGTCCCGCTACCCCCTCTGCCGATCTCTTGAAAGTACAGCCGTTCAGCTTAATGTCGTTATTCTCAAACTTGTAGCCGAAGACGCGGTAGAGTCTGAAAATATAGTCGGTTACTGTCGGCTGACCTTCATATGTAACTTTATTGTTGCAGAAATCGATGTTTCCGAAATAGTTTGTCGATTTGAAATAACCCGTTACCGCATAGGGCTTCGAATTATAGGTCTCCTGACGAATAACACTCTTCTCAAAGGTTCCGCCGGGATTTATCGAGGTTCCGGTGACGATGAGTATTCTCTTGTCCGAATCCTTTTCAACGTGGAACTCGTTATCCGAGATATTGACGTTATGCGTACCCGACTGCTCGCCCGAGAGCGCATACGTGATCTTTCTTCCGTCCACTATATTGTCGTAGGTCAGCGTGCTCGTATTCGCATAAAGAATGATGAACCCGGGATCGGTTTCTGTACAGAACTTGTTGGAGTCCTTCGTTGCAATGAAGGTATTGCCCGTGATCTCGACGTCAACGATATTGGCAAATCTGATTGCCGCGTAGGTGGGACGGTCAAAAACGTTGTTTGTGATCTTGAAGCCGTCTGCAACAGCCTCATGCGCCGTTCCGTGGTGTCCGATCGCGATATGCGCGCCGGGAAGCTCATCCGAAGGACCGAAATAGCAGGAATCTATCGTGATATTCTTACATCCGAAGATCTCGCCCTGTTCAAAACGGACGGGTGCGTTGGCGTGGTCGCCGCTGTGCGCACCGGGATGCGACTGCTCGACCTGGATCGTCTCGCGCGTGAAGGTTCCGCCCCATTCGAATCCCGCGAAAATGCAGTTACGGATGGTGACGTCATCACAGCCCGTGACCTGAATTACGTGGTTGTTCTTAATATCCTTGAAGACCATATTTTCGACGGTGATACCCTTGCTCAGACCGAAAAGAAGCGTTGACTGTCCGTCGTGGCAGTTATCAATAACGCCGCCGCTGATCGTGAAGTTGGATGAACCGTTTCTGCCGAAATCCTTCATATTGGTGTTGAGAATGCGCGCAAGAATGAGAACTGTGACCTCGCCCTTCTTGACTTTCTCGGCAAGATCGGCGGTGTAGCCCTCGCGGGCATCGGTAAATCCCGAGTACATCTTCAGCGTTACGCCGTCACGCATACTGATGACCTTGATGTTATAGAATCCGGGGTAGAGGTAGATCGTTCCGCCGCCCTGTCTCCAGACCTTGTCGATGACCATCTGGAGCTTCGAGCTCTGGTCGGGGAGATTGTTCGGACTTCCGCCGGGTATCACACCGTATTTTGCGGCGTTGATGAACTCCTCTTGACAGGGATTCGCCTCGTAGGTGATCGAGCATTCCGCGTCGTCCGCAACCTTGACCTTGATAATTGCCTTGTGTTCAAAGCAGTCGAGAACATATACCTCGGTCTCGCCGGGGTTGTAGGAGGTCAGTATGACGTTGCCCATATTCTTATCAAGCTCGGCGGTAACGACAGTTTCGTCAAGGACCTTGACCGAATGCGCGGCATAGCCCCAGTTCGGGTTTACGACGACTGCGGTCTGTTTCGGCTCGGTATTGAGCACTCTTTCGGTCCCGGGCGCGGTGGTGATCTCCTCGCCCGCGGTGGTATCGTCGCCTCCGTCCTTTCCGCAACCGGAGAGGATCAATGTGAGACTGAGAATAAGTGTTAAAATTAATACTATCTTTTTCATGACTTTACAAATTTAGCGGATTCAAATGCCGCGGTGTAGAACTCATCAAGGCTCATTTCGGGGATCTTTTTGACCTCGAGCGAAATAACGCCTTCATATCCTTCAAGATTCTTACGTACGTAATCCCAGTCAACGCCTGTACCGCGTCCGGGAAGAAGATGCTCGTCGGCATTATAGACGCCGCTGTTGTCGTGCAGGTGAAGTGCCGCGAGCTTACTCCTGTACTTCGGGAGCGCAAGCTTGGTTTGCGAGAAGCATGACTCGTGTCCGCTGTCGTAGCAGAATTTGAGGCGCGGGCAGTCGAGCTTGGCATAAATGTAGTCAATAAAATGGAAAAATCTCTGGTTTTCAAGGCAGATATCGACGTTTGCCTTTTCCGCGACCTCGATAAGCTTCGCCACTCGGTCCATTCCGAGCTCGGAGATCGGCGGATAATCGTTGCCCGAGGAAACGTGCCATACCGCGCGGGGAATTTCGTACTTTCCGCATTCGATGAGGTTGTCGCGCAGCATTTCGTATACGCCCTGACCCTCGAGAGTGTCGCGCCAGAGGTGGTTGATCTTGTTCCAGGGCGAGTGGCAGTTGTCGATACCCAGCCCGACGCGGCGGATGATGTCGATCTGTGTGTCGTTGTCAAAAGTACCGCTGAGGCTGACGAGGACCGAGTCAAAGCCCGCCCTCTTGATCGCCTCAAACATTTCGGTCGGGTCAGCATTCTGCTTGCCCGTCTGAATTCCGTATCTGATCATAAGTTACTCCTTTGCTGAATTATATACTTCTTATTTGAATATTACTTTCAATATCCCGGCAAACTTGAACAAACGCCTCGTTTACCTGTCTGTTACTAAACCGAAGGACAAGAATACCGAGGCCTTCAAAATAAGCATCTCTGATCCTGTCTGCAGCAGCGTGTTCCGGTTTATAATGATCTTTGCCGTCAATTTCAATTACAATTTTGGGACTTGCAATATAAAAGTCTGCAACGAAATTTCCGATAACCTTTTGTCTATGTATCGTTTGAGGTAACTTTTTTAAAAAATCATACCAAAGATGATTTTCTTCGGGGGTCATATTTGACCGTAGCACACGCGAAATGTGAGTGAGCTTAGGATTTTTTGTGCTTTTATACATAGGCTCTCTCCTTCGTTTGGTGCAGACTTCGCTACCCCTCATCCACCGTTTCCACGGTCCCCCTTCTCCCAAGATCCGGGAGAAGGCTAATGGTTGCTCCTTGACTCATCGCGTTTCAGCGGGCATCGTTTAGGATAAAACTCAAGTTGGTCAAAGAGGAATGTCTTATAAAAATCGCTTCGCTATTGAACTATAAATTTCGTTTTTAACACATTGGTTGTATTATAAGTAAAAATAGTGGACAAATAGCGATAAACTCGGGTTTGGCTTGATCGAATTTTGATAAAATATTCCTATTTGACCAACAGAATTATAGTATTGATAATATCCGCTGTACAAACAAGCGGATAGCGCCAACTATCCGCCTTCTCCCGGATCTTGGGAGAAGGGGGACCGCAGCCGGGTTCCCGGAAACGCGCTCGCGCGTTTTTGGGGTTCGGGCGTTAGCGGTGGATGAGGGGTGGCGGAGTCTGTACTGCATTAATTCAAGTGCTCATTAATGCAA
>JAZSMP010000091.1:0-7041 GCA_045535915.1 Eubacteriales bacterium
CGAAGCCTACCGTCTCGGTAGTCCTCGGCGGCGGACATTCGATCGGCGTACCGCTTGCCGTGGCGGCGAAAAAGTCGTATATCGTACCGGGCGCGACAATGACGATCCACCCCGTCCGCATCAGCGGAACCGTCGTCGGAGCACCCCAGACCTTCACCTATTTCCGCGATATGCAGGAGCGTATCATCAGTTTCATCAGCCGCAACTCACGAGCCGAGCCCGATACTCTGCGTCAGCTTATGATGCGCCCCGACCAGATCGCAACCGATATCGGAAGCGTGCTTGCGGGCGAGGAAGCCGTGCGCTACGGCATCATCGATTCCGTAGGCGGACTCACCGACGCGCTTGAGGCACTAAGAGAGATGATTAAATAATAATACAAAAAGCCGCAATGCTATGCGGCTTTTGTTGACATTGGAATCTATATATGCTATAATTAAACCAATAAAATATATTTGGGAATATTTTATTTATGATCACCCGTTGATTCGAATAAAATATTCCTCTTTTTTCGAAAAAAATTCAAAAAATGTGTGACCGCGGGCGACAAAAGGGTACTTATTAAGTGAAGGGACAAGAAAGGAGACAGCAATGAAGGACGAAAAGATAATCGAAATGTTCTTCTCGCGCGACGAGCGTGCGCTTGAAGAGACGACAAAAAAATACGGCGACCTGATCTACTACATCGCCTCGAATTTTCTCGCCCTCAAGGAGGACCGTGAAGAGTGCGTCAATGACGTCTACCTCGCACTCTGGAATTCGATCCCGCCCACAAAGCCCGCGAGTCTTTCGGCATATATCTCCGAGATCACGCGGCGGCTGGCAATGAAGAAATCGCGCTCAAACAACGCCTGGAAACGCGGCGGCGAGGTAAAGCTCGTTGGTGAAGAGCTGCTGTCGATGCTCGACGACGGCACCGACCTCTCCGAGCTTTACGAGTCACGGCGCGCGGGCGAGCTGATAAGCAAATTTCTCCTGAGCCGAAGCGAGAGCGAACGACGGATATTCCTTATGCGCTATTTCTTTGATATGAGTCCCCGAGACATCGCAAAACAAATGCATTGCGGAGAGAGCATGATCAAAATGAGGCTCCTACGCACCCGCAAGAAGCTTGCGGAATATCTCAAAAAGGAAGGTATAATGGTATGAAAAACAAAATTTTCAACGACACAAGGCTCCTTGACGCTATGGATCATATCGACAGCAGCCTCATCGCCGAAACCGCCGATAAGATCCGCCCACCTGCCGCGCCGAAACGCGAAGCGGAACAACCGAAAACCGGAAGAATCATCTTCGCCTGGAAGCAGGCTGCCGCACTCGTCGCCTGCGCCTTACTGATGGGAGCGATCATCCCCGCAGTATCAATGCTCGTGGGCAATATTCTCCCCAAGTCGAGTGATTTCGGTGCAGCTGCCGGACCAATCAGCGAAGATTCCGACATTATGTTTTACCGAAAAGTCGCACGATGTACACTTGATAACGGATGGGTGTATACTTTCACCCGAGAAGGTATGAAGAATGGCGATGACAGCGAAATATTCAAATACGTTTTCTACGGTATCAATATTAAGTACAAATATGCGGAAAAACTCGGCGGTGTTTCGAGCGAAGATAATCTGGAAACTGGATACTTAGTCTTCGGACTGGGTTCTGACGCCGAAAAGCACGATGCCGAACTTATCTCCTCTATACTCTCGAACGATAAAACCGACGAAGAACTGCTTGCTTTGAATCCCGATGATTACACCTTCGAGGTACTTGACAAGGGTATGTTTTTTGAGCTTATGCACGAAGCTTTAACAGGAGAAGCGCAGGCAGAAGGTAAAGATCCGAACTATCTCGACAAACCGTACTTTGCTTTTCTCGAAGAAGAAGCATATGCTGACGGATACAAATTCCAGATATGCAGCCTGAACGAGACCGGACTTATCGACGAGCTATTTATTGATATACTCTATAAAACGGGTTCGGCAGAGACCGATTACGTTCAGTTATCCGATCTTGTAGCTTCCGGTGAAGCAACGGCAGAGCAGACAGAGGTTTATGAGCTTATTCAAACAATAACAAGCGGCATTAAGGAAAACACGAGCTACATTTACAATTCGGGCTCATACCGTGACAAAACGGTAAGCGGAATCGATTTTTCGAGACTTTACGGCATTCTTGATGATATGCATAACAATCGATTTGAAGATTATATGAACTAAACCCTATATCGCAAAAACCCGGATCTCCCTTTTGGGAGGTCCGGGTTTTATGTCAGTAAATGATCAATTAGGACAAAATCTGAAATGCCCCACTATCTCACCTCCGTAGGTGGTGGTGAGCTGATCGGCTTCGACGGCGTTTTCGATCGGGTTGCCGTGGTGGATGATGTAGGGCAGACCGCGAGCGTTTCGCTTTTCCGAGCAGATCGCGATATGTCCGTCGTAGAGCACTATGTCGCCGGGCATCCAATCCTCCGGGTTATCCGTCGAAGTTGTAAGCTCTGTCGCATGCTCGCGGAAGAAAACGAGCAGATTGCGGCATCGGCGGAAGTCGATATTAGGATCGGCGCGTTCGCCATCTTTGAAATATGCATCGGGACGCTCAACTATATCGGCATCTACCATGTCTTTAAGTGTGTACCCCGCCGCCATGAATGCTTGCCAGATCACGTCGGTGCAAACGCCGTATCCGTCGGTCGGATATCCGCCGGCGTAATACGCGCTCTTGTATTCGGGATTTGTAGCAATGTATGCCCGCGCGCCCTCGACCATATCGGTGTAGTCGTCAATACCGTCACCGTCGGCATCGTTGGGGCTCTTTATGTCCTCAAAGCCGAAATCCTCCGCGCTGTATATATGAAAATGACGGTAGATAAGCCACGCCGCTAAAGCTATTAAAGCCGCGAGTATGCACAAAACTACCGTCAGTATCTTTTTATTTTTACCCATGCGATCACTTCCTTTCATCACTATTATATAACAAAAGGAAGCTTCTGTCAATCGTATTAAGGCAATCTTTATTAAATTTTAATCAACAAGTTCTTCTCAGCATAATATCCATAATCGTCTTATCGGTCGCCTTCATACCGTCGTGGCCGAGAATACCGACATTGCGGATGGTGTTCTCGACGCCCTTGGTGATGATGCCCTCGCCGCTGTAGAACTGCTTTCCGTTCTTGAACATCTCCCAACCGAGAATGCCCGCTTCTACCGAAAGCGCGATCTTACCCGCGCAGGAAGCCTTTGCGCCGTCGCAGACGATACCGCTCGAGATTCCGAGCGCGTTGACAAGCGTGTGCGCAACCTCGCGCATTCTGCCGCCTTCAAGGAAACAGATACCCGCACCCGCACCCGCGCCCGCGCAGACCGCACCGCAAAACGCCGAAAGTCTGCCTATGTAAGTCTTCAGATGGATCGTGCAAAGATCCGACACCACAAGCGCGCGGAGAAGCTCCTCGCGGCTTCTCTTCTGCTCTTCCGCATATGTAATGACGGGCAGAGACGCCGTCATACCCTGATTTCCGCTTCCCGAAAGAATGACGACGGGCATTGCGCAGCCGTTCATTCTCGCGTCGCTTCCCGCGGCGGCACGTGCTTTAGCGCGATTCATAAGGTTGTCTCCCGCGACGGACATGAGAGTTTGTCCGATGCAGGCACCCCAGGGATTCGTCAGTCCCTCGCGCGATATCGCGGTGTTGCACTCGATCTGTCTCGAAAGAAGCTCCTCGACTTCGGAAAGATCGACTTCCTCGGCAAATTTGATAATATTCTCGACAGTCAAGCATTCGTGCGAAGACATACCGTCCTCGCTCTCGCATCTTACGGGCGTGTCGCTGATGACCTCGCCGTTTTTCTCGCGGTGTACGATATTCGTATGCGCGTTTGCCATACGAATGAGGGCATTTTCGCCGTCAGCTTCGACCCTTACCGTGCAGTCAAAGGCAAGCTCGCTCTCGCAAAGCTCAACGGTTATGATATTTTTCGCAAGGTAAGCGCGGATGTTCTCGCGGTCGCTGTCATTAACCGACGCGATACATTCCAGCTTTTTCTTCTCATTGCCCGCAACGACACCCGCCGCAACAGCCGCCTCAATGCCGCGCATACCGTCGGTATTCGGCACGGTGACGCCCATAGCATTCTTGATGAGGTTTCCGCTGACCTCGACGTGCACCCTCTCGGGCATTTTGCCGAGAAGAGCGCGCGCAGATGCCGCCGCGTATGCAATAGCGATCGGCTCGGTACATCCCATAGTGGGCAGGAGCTCCTCGCAGAGAATATTCAAATAAGCGGAATAAAGCTTACAGTCCATTTGTTTTCTTCTTTTCTCGATTATTTTTTTCGGGTGGGTATTTAAGAAGGAGAAATAGTTATATAGTAAATCAAAATAATATTACGAGCTTGTAGGGGCGGGCGCCCTCGACCGCCCGGACAGCACGATATTAGTTTGCCGGTGAAAAACAGAAGCCAAATTTTATTTTCTTGATATTATACAACACAAATCTTTAGTTGAGCTCGGGCGGTCGAGGGCACCCGCCCCTACAGACTCGTGCTGTAGACTATCTGCAAATAACTTGTATTTCTCGTATTCTTATAAAAATTGTTATCAGTCAGACCCTTATTTGATTGGTTCGAAATCAGCCGCGCCGTGCTTGCAGATCGGGCAGACGATATCCTCGGGAAGGGTCTCGCCCTCGTATTCCCAACCGCAGATCTTGCAAACAAATCCCTTCTTCTTCGAGGGAGCCTTCTTCGGCTTGACGTTTGCGTGATAATAAGCATATGACATAGTGGGATCCTTGGAAAGAACGCCCGATTCGGTCAGGATGCAGATAAAGATACCGTGCGTGCCGACCTCTTGGTAGCTTTCAACCCAGAGCGACATATAGGAATTAATATTCTCCACAGGAACGGCAAGGTCATTCTCGGAGCGCAGGAATGAGCATCCCTCAAACTTATCGGTATCGCGTCCGCTCTTGAAGCCGAAGCGCTCAAAGATCGAGAAGGGTGCGCTCTCGGAAATCGGGCAGACGTTCATCAGTCTCGTCTCCTTGACAACGTCGTGCGTATAGTTCGCTTTGTTGATCGAAACGAGAACACGCATCGGATCGCTCGTAAGCTGAACGACCGTGTTGCAGATCATTCCGTTGTCCTTCTTGCCGTCATTCGAAGTAACTACGTAAAGGCCGTAGCCGATGTTGTAAACGGCTGTCTTGTCACCGACGGGGAGCTCCTTCAGCTCATCCTCGAGCTTTTCGATAACGTCGCCCGAGGCATAGCATAGCGGACAGATCACTTCTTCCCCCGCGGGGATCTCAAAGACTTCGCCGCAAATGGTACATTTATATTTCATTGGTAATTCCTCCATATATCTATTATTATTCAGTATATCATAATTGAAGCAAAATTTCAACAATAAAATTATATTTTCTATTTATTTTTTCGAAAAAACGGACTTTTATCCGCTTATATCTTGAAAGTATTGAGTTTTTATGGTATAATTCCAAGGTATATGAATTAATGGAGAAAAATAATGACCGGGACACTTTTAAAAGCCAAAAACACCCTCATCGGCGACCGCGCGTTTTACAGGCGCGTCATCGCTATCCTCATACCAATTGCAATACAGAACACCTTCACCAATGCCGTCAGCCTCGTTGATAATGTCATGGTCGGAAGGATCGGCGAGCTCGAGATGTCGGCTGTTGCAACGGTCAACCAGCTTCTCTTCGTTTTCAATCTCTGCATTTTCGGCGCTCTTTCGGGGATCGGGATCTTCACGGCTCAATTTTCGGGCGCGAAGGATCAAGCAGGAGTAAGACGGACTATCAGAGCGAAAAACTATCTGTCTATTGCTATGCTTCTCATCGGTCTTGCCGTCTTCATCTCCTTCCCCGCGCCCTTGATCAAGCTCTATATTTCAAAGGACACCAAGCCCGAGCTTGCAGAGCTTATGATGGGACACGCCCTCGACTATATCTATATAATGCTGATCGGACTTGCCCCATTCGCTGTGTCGCAGGTCTACGGCTCGACTCTCCGCGAGGAGGGCGAAACAAAGCTACCCATGATCGGGGGAGTCATTGCGATCCTCGTCAACCTCGTTCTCAATTACATCCTCATCTTCGGAAACGAAGGACGCCTGCCCTTCGTCACCTTTGCCCCCATGGGAGTTGCGGGTGCCGCGATCGCAACCGTCGTCTCGCGCTTTGTCGAGATGCTCATGCTCGTTATCATCACCCACTCAAGGAAGAATAAATATCCCTCATTTGTCGGCGTTTACCGCACCGCGAAAATACCGCTTTCGCTCTGCCGCGAGATGGCAGTCAAGGGCTCGCCCCTGCTTCTCAACGAATTTTTCTGGTCCTTCGGTATGGCTGTGCTTCTTCAGTGCTATTCCGTCCGCGGGATCGAATGCGTTGCGGCGGCGAATATTTCATCGACGGTACTCAACCTCTTCAACGTCGTTTGCTTTTCGATGGGAAGTGCGATCGCCATCATCCTCGGTCAGCATCTCGGCGCGGACGAAATAGAGGAAGCCAAAAACTCCGTATGGAAGCTTTTTGCGATCTCGGTAGCCTCATGCCTTGTTATGGGAACGGCTCTCGCGCTCTGCTCGGAACTGATCCCCGGATTATACGATGCAAGCGAATATACCCGCGAGCTTGCAGGCTCGATGCTCTTTATTGTTGCCTGCACGATGCCGATCTTTGCCTTTGCCCACTCGGTCTACTTCACCCTCCGCTCGGGCGGCAAAACACTTATGACCTTCATTTTCGACTGCGGCTTTACCTGGGGCATGACTATTCCCTTCGCATTCATCACCGCAAATTACACAGGGCTTCCCATCCTCACCATCTACCTCTGCGTCCAGCTTCTTGACCTTACCAAGTGTATCGTCGGATACATCCTGATAAAGAAGGGCGTATGGATCAACAGAATCATTTCGAACTGATTTATATTTCAAACTGACTGCCGATTTTACGGCAGTCAGTTTTCTTATTACCAAATTTTTCTGTTGCATTTTTCTTTATGATATGATATAATAAAATCAGCA
>JAZSMP010000083.1:0-7466 GCA_045535915.1 Eubacteriales bacterium
AACGCTCGATCTTTTCGTAAGCTATGACTACAAGCCTCTCCAGATCGTTGAGATCAAGGATTTCAGACCGCAGTGCGTCGATATCGTGGTCGAAATGCTCCGCGAATACGATCTTGTTGAGCGCACCGTGATCGAGGCGGGAGACTGCCCGACGCTGAAATATCTTCAGGATTACTACCCCGAATTCAAGACTCTTTCATTTATGCCCTATTCGATGAAGAGACTCGACGAATCGATCTACGACCGCCTTTACGGCGTGTCTCTCCCCGGCTCGAAGACCGACCCCGAGAGCGTAAAGAAGGTGCTCGAGGGTGCGGATTTCGTGGAAGGAAAGGGACTCGTCCTCTTCCTCTCCGGCACGACCGAGGAGCAGATGGACAACGCGATCAATGCGCGTTGTGTAAATCTAACCACGAATAATCTCCCAAAAGCGCAGGAGTATCTTTCTAAGCTGGGGCTTAGAAAGAATGCAAAATGCTAAATGCAAAATGCTAAATGATAAATTGGCAAAAACAATAACTTGTTTTTTCTGAATACAAAAGGACTGATTCTCATTGAGAGATCAGTCCCAGGGAGCTGACAAAGTATCATAAAAAATACACATATAGCAATATGCACAAAAAGCAGAAAGCTATGTTCGCACTTGCGATGCAGGGGTGAACATAGCTTTTTGTGATACAATTTTTTATTGCGGAATGTGCACATTTTCTTCTGCAACCAGCAGGCAAACGGGGCTTGAGCTTTCCGTATTTCCGTCGAAAAATTTATTTGTAATTTCAAAGAGGAAAGCAATGCTTCCGTCGTCAAATCTTATCAAAACAACGGAGTTGATATTGTAGCCGATGTGTTTGTTTTCGTCGCGGTATATTTCGAGTATCTTCTTATGGATGGCGGTGTCTATTTTTTCGTTATCATACTGTATTTCGCTGATATCGGCGAATGAACCGAGGTTGGTGCGCGAAAAGGAGAATATTTCTCCGCCATAGTTTACTGAAATAGCGAGTTGATCGGATGTTTTGTAACCGTCTATCTCTCTGAAATAGGTGACCGAGTAAAGAAAATCGCCTATGTTTTCTTCTGCGCGGTATTCAGAGATATCAATGTAGCTTTTGGCAAGCGTTTCGGCAATTTGTCTGCATTCTTCTGCAGAGAGAGACGAGGTATATGAAGAATTTCCGACAAACATTATTTCTGTCAGTTCGTTGGTTGAGGCATTGATCGCGAAGGATGCTTCGTCCGATCTGTATTTGTGGCTAACGTAAGTAGCAGGTGCCTGCGATGTTGAATAAAGATAATTTCCTGTGTAAGTCTTTCCGTTGAATTCGATTTCAGCAGTTTCGGGAGCGAGATTGTTTTCGGAAGTTGAATATTTTTCTGCCATCCACAAAGGGACATCAACCGAGTGGTGTCCGCCGTCCAAGCCGTCATAAAGAGAGGCTTCGTAAGCGACGTAATTAGGTCTTTTTTCTTTCCCGCAAGAGCAGAACGTAATTATAAGGATTGACAGAATCAGGGCAATCGCTTTTTTCATAGTGTTTTCCTCCATGAAACTAATAACAAAGCGCACGGGAAACGCACAAGGCGTCCCCGTGCGTTCCGCATAAAGACAACTAAAAATTTTCAATTATAGTATAGCATAAAAATATAGGGATGTCAATGGCTTTGGTACAAAATTACGCCTTATTATACATCTCCATAAGATAGCTTCCAATTTTAAACCCGAGTTTTCCTGCCTCAATTCGCAGGTCGTCTGGGATCTTCGTGTAGAAGCCGTGGACTTCGTATGTGAAGTCGCCGTCGTAGCCGATCTCCTTGAGGAGGGGCATGATCTCTTCCCAGTTTGTGTTGCCGCGGACGAAGGGGAGGTAGTGGTCGTCCTCGCGGCCGTCGCATTCCTGAACGTGGGTCGCCGCAAGACGGTGTCCGAGTCGGCGCAGGGGCTTTACCTGATCGCGGTAGACGAGCTCGGCGTGTCCAAAATCCCAGCAAGCGCGGCAGGAGATGGGATCGCCCATAGCGTCGATGATCGCAATCTGCTCCTCGACGGCGGCGGTGAAGCGGTGCTTGGTCTTTGCGGGATGGAATTCAGCCATATTTTCGATGGCGATGCCTGTGCCCTCGCGCTTCGCAAGCTCGAGAAGGGGAGTGTAGTAGTGGATGTTCGCGCGCATGTTCTCCTCGAAGCACATCTCATCGTTCTCGGTCGCGGTCTGCGCGTGGGTGACGACCCACTTTACGCCGAGCTTTGCCGATGCCACGATACAACGGCGGCTTGCCTCGGCAAACCACGTGCGGTATTCGTCCGAAAGCTTCTGCTCGGGACGGTAGAGATTCGAGTCGAAGGGCATGTGCGACTGCGAAAATTCAACGCCGAGGCGCGCGGCAAGATTGCCGATAGAGTCGATGTTCTTTTCCCAACCGTCGCCCGCAAGCTCGCTTTTTGCACCGAGATTGCCTGCACCGCCCCAGTTGAGGTCGATGACGCGGAAGCCGCATTCGTAGCACATTTTTATGGATTCTTCAAGCGGTGTGCGGCCTCCCTGTCTGTGGGCGGGGAAAATACAGGTTGAAGTTGCAAGTCTCATTTTGTTCTCCTTAAGTCTGAAAAAATCACCGCCTCCGCTCTTCGGCGGGGCGGTGAAATAATATTCAAAGGTTATCAGCCGATGACCTTATCAAGAGCCTTGTTAAGATCGGCAATACCTCTCTTGAGGACGTTCTTGTGCTTAGCCTGAACGCTCGCCCAGCTGGTGGATCTTGCCGCGGTGTCGGAGGGCATCTCGCTCATGAAGCTGAGACTGTCGGAGAAGATACGGCCAAGGTCAAAGGTGATGGAGCTGCGGATGATATCGAACATACGCGCGCCGTTGCCCTTACCTGCGCTGTCGGGAGTGTATCTGTACTTCATATTGTTCTCGAAGAGAGCGGGGGAGGTTTTGCGGTATCCCTCGGAAGCGAGGCACTCGATAACTGCGGTGCTCATGGAAGGATCCTTGGCATTCTGCATTACGCACCAGAGGGTGAAGGGGTTACCTACAACAGTGATGTATTCTTTCTGGTTTTCATCATGGAGAGGAACGGGAAGGATTCCGTACTCCCAGTCTGCATTGCGGAGAGCACCGTTGTGGTACTCGTTGTCTGCAATGTAAACGCGGTCAAGGCGGAATGCGCAGTTACCTTCCTCGAAGGTGACGGAGTAGCTCTTGCTTCCGCCGTTGTGGTTAACGTAAGTATCACCGGTCTTGAACCAGGCACCGAGCTTGTCAACGAGGTTAACGGTCTTTTCGCCGAAGAAGTCCTCGGTGATAGCGAGGTAATCGTCCTTTCCTGCCTCGATGAGCTTCATATTGGAGCCGGTGTAGAATGCGTCGAGGTGGAAGTAGGTGGAGCAGAAGCCGTACTGGTCGTTATCGGACTGAGCTCCGTCCTGGTCGAGGTCGGAGTAGAGACTCGAGGACATTTCGATGAGCTTATCGATGGTCCAGGTCATGTTGTCAACGTGAGGGATGGGATCCTCGATCTGGAAGTTATTGAGCATATCCATGTTGTAGTAAACGGCGTACATGAAGTGGAGCACGTTGGTGGAGATATCGCCGGAAACGAAGAAGAGAGAATCTGCTATCGAGCAGGTATCAAGCATCGTCTTGGGCCACCAGGGCTGAGCGGTATTGATGTAGTTGTCCTCAACAGCGTTGAGGTTCTCAAGGAGACCGTCGGTAAGAAGCATACCTGCGGTTCTGGAGTATGTAGCAATGATGTCATAGTAGGTACCGCCGTTGTAGCAGTTCTGAACGTAGTCGGCGAATTTTGCGCGGTCGCCGGAGTCACCGTTTTCACCGGTCCACTCAAAGGTGATGCCGAGGCGTTCTTCAGCAGCGAGGTTGCGGTTGTAAATAGCTTCCTTGACCATATCGCCGTCGGCTTCATCTTCCTCGATCACAAATTCCTTTCTTTCTGCGTCGAGCCAGTAGAGGATGGTAACGACCTCATTGTAGTCGAGCTCTTCGGGAAGGTCGTCCTTCCAGAAGCCGTCCTTGTCGAGGTTGAGATCGACGGTTTCTTCGCCCTCTCCGCTCGGAGCCTCTGTCTTTGCGGCTTCGGTGGTTTCGGTGGGATCCTGTGTATCGGCACAGCCGACGAAACAGCCGGAAAGCATCAGCAATGCGCAAAGCATTGCTATGATTCTTGCGTAAGTTTTCATTGTTTTCTCCTTTTGGAAAATATTTTTTATATTTTACCACGATTTTTGAAACCGAGTCAATACAAAAATGTTAATTCGGTGTTAAGTAGTAAGGGGTACAAATAAGGAAAGATCCCGCACTGCTCCGGTGGAGTCAGTGCGGGATATTGGCTATTGATTAACCGAGAACTTTATCAAGGTCCTTGTTAAGGGTTACGAGAAGCTTGTTGAGCGCGGTCATAGCGGTTTTCTGCTGGGTTGCCCAGGACTGTCCCGCGATAGCCGCACGGAGAGGCTTTTCGCTGATGTAGTTGAGCTCTTCAGCAAACATACGTCCGAGGTCGAAGGAGATATTCTCGCGGATGATGTCGAACATGCGCGCGCCGTCGCCCTTGTCGGAGGAGTCGGGAGTGTATCTGTACTTCATATTGTTCTCAAAGAGAGCGGGAGAAGTCTTGCGGTAGCCTTCCGAAGCCATATATTCGATAACGGCTGAGCTCATAGAGGGGTCGCGGGCATCGGTCATAATGCACCAATGAGTGAAGGGGTTTCCGAGGAGGGTGATGTAGTCTTCCTGGTTCTCATCGTAAAGGGGATTGGGCAGGATCCCGTATTCCCAGTCGGCACTTCTGAGCGCGCCCTTGTTGTATTCTGCATCTGCAATGTAAACGCGGTTCTGGGTGAAGAGAGCTCTGCCCTCGGCGAACACGGCGTCGTTCGCGAGCTTGCCGCCGGGAGGATTGACGTATGTGGCTCCCTGATCGAACCAGGCGCGGAGCTTGTCAACGAGATCGATGGTTTTTGTGCTTGTGTAGTCGTCCGAGATCTTGAGGACCTTGTCGCCTGTTCCGGGTTCAATGAGCATCATGCCCGAGCCCGAGTAGAAGGCTTCGAGGTGGAAGTAGTTGGATGTGAAACCGTAGGTATCCTCATCGGTGGGATTGCCCGACTGATCGTTGTCCTTATAGATATCAGCGGTCATCTCAATGAGCTTGTCGATGGTCCAGGTCTTGTCGTCAACCATATTGATGGGATCGGGAAGACCGAGGTTATTGAGCATATCTATGTTGTAATAGAGAGCGTACATCATGTGAAGGAGATTGGTCGAGATATCGCCCGAGATGAAGAAAAGGGAGTCCTTCATCGAGCAAGTCGAGATCATTGCCTCGGGCCACCAGGGCATCTCGAAGTTGATGTAGCTGTCCTCAACCTTGTTGAGGTCCTCGAGAAGTCCGTTTGCCGAAAGAGACGCGGCTGTTCTCGAATAGGTGGCAATAATGTCGTAGTAGGTGCCGCCTGAGTAGCAATTCTGAACGTAGTTGACAAAATTGCCGATATTGTTCGAGTCGCCGGGCTGTTCGGTCCATTCAAATGTGATGCCGAGGCGTTTTTCGGTTGCGGCGTTTCTTTCAAAGATCGCGTCCTTGACTATGTCAAGTCCGGTCTGATCCTCGAGGATCTCGAACTCTGCGCGCTCTGCCTTCCAATGGAGGACGGTTATTGTCTCGCCATCATACTTGAGGTCCGCGGGGAGCTTGGAGAGAAGGTATCCGTCATCATCGTAGTTGGGATCCTTGGTGACTTCGGCTTCGGGAGGTGTGCTGCCGGGATTGGTGGCAGCCGCTTCGCCTTCTGTGGTGGCTTCTCCGTCCGCGGGCTGTGCACAAGCCGCAAAGACAGAAAGAAGCATTATCAGAGCACAGAACAAAGATACGATCTTTGCATAGATTTTCATGATTTTTCTCCTTGAAATTATATTTACAAAATAATTTTACCACATTTTGATAGCTGTGTCAAGAGGAAAATAAAAATGGACGGTTTATCGAAAAAGGACTGAATCAAAAATGATTCAGTCCCAATTTTATCAGCCTATTATCTTTTCAAGCGACTTGTTAAGATTGACCATGGCTTTGTCGAGAGCTCTTGTCTGCTGCTTGGATGTGGTTGCCCAGCTGGTGCGGTTAGCCGCAGCGTCGGAGGGCATCTCGCTCATGTAAGAAAGGCTTTCGGAGAAGATTCTGCCGAGGTCGAAGGAGATGTTCTCACGGATAAGGTCGAACATACGCGCGCCGTCGCCCTTGCCCGCAACGTCGGGAGTATATCTGTACTTCATGTTGTTCTCGAAGAGAGCGGGAGAGGTCTTGCGGTAGCCTTCGGAGCCGAGACATTCGATGACCGCGGTGCTCATCTGAGGATTCTTTGCATCGGTCATAACCGACCAAAGGGTGATGGGGTTGCCGAGAAGTGTGATGTAGTTTTCCTGGTTCTTATCGTAAAGAGGAGTGGGAAGGATACCGAATTCCCAGTCTACCTGACGCATGGGACCTGCGCCGCTCTTGTACTCCGAGTCTGCCATGTAAACACGGTTCTGGATGAATACTGCTCTGCCTTCGAGGAAGGGTTCGTCCTCGTCAAAGCTCTGGCTTCTTGCTCTTACGTAGCAGTCACCCTGGTTGAACCAGTTGCCGAGCTTGTCTGCAAGGTCGATAGCCTGCTGGCTGTCAAAGTCCTCAGAGATCATAAGGATGTTGTCGGGGGCGTCTTCAACGAGACGGAGACCCGAGCCGGTGTAGAATGCGTCAAGGTGGAAGTAACAGGAGCAGAAGCCGTAGAAGTCGCCGCCGGAGAGGTCGCCGGACTGGTCCTCGTCGTTGTAGAGGCCCGAGGTCATCTCGATAAGCTTGTCGATAGTCCAGTCCATATTGTCAACGAGAGCAATGGGATCCTCCATCTGAAGGTTCTTCAGAAGATCCATATTGTAGTAGATGGCGTACATGAAGTGAAGGATGTTTGTCGAGATATCGCCCGAAACGAAGAAAAGGGAATCGTCGATCGAGCAAGTTTCAACCATCGACTTCGGCCACCAGGGCTGCGCGGTGTTTATGTAGCTGTCGTCAATTGCGTTAAGGTCCTGGATGAGACCTGCGGTGAGGAGCATCGCAGAGGTTCTCGAATAGGTTGCGATGATGTCATAGTATGTGCCGCCGGAGTAGCAGTTCTGAGTATAGGTAAGAAAATCCTTGCGGTACGTGTTGTTACCTTTTTGTTCGGTCCATTCAAAGGTTACGCCGAGGCGCTCCTGAGCTGCGAGGTTACGGTTGTAAACAGCGTCCTTGACCATATCAACGCCGACTTCGTCTTCGAGAACTTCGAATTCCACGCGCTCGGCGTTCCAGTTGAGGATGGTGACGATTTCGTTGTAGTCAAGCTCTTCGGGAATGTCATCCTTCCAGAAGCCGTCCTTGTCAAGGTTGGGGTCAGCGGTTTCTTCGCCCTCTTCACCGGG
>JAZSMP010000150.1:0-1797 GCA_045535915.1 Eubacteriales bacterium
CTTGATATCAGCAGCGGTCTTGCCAACTGCATACTCGGAGAATGCCTTGGACTGCTCGAACCATTCCTTCATAACGCCGTCGCCGTTGTTATCAACTTTGCCTTCCATACCGTAGCCGCTCTTGAGCTCTCTCTTGGTGCCCTTGAACTCCTGAGCAACGAGAGTGCCGTCAGCATTTGCGTCGATCTTGGGCTGGATAGCGTCGTTAAGAGCAGCGATGATCTTGCCTTCAGCAACTACACATGCAGCGATGTCGGAGTACATAGCTACGAGACCTGCCTTATCAGCGGTAGCAGCAGTGGAGTCAGCATCAGCGGTGTTAGCAGCTACGCCAAGGGTGAAGGAACCTTCAGCAGCCTTGAAGCTCATGCCCTGCTCGTCCTTGCAAGCCTTCTCAACAGCAGCCATGAAATCGGTGATCTGCATGGAGCAGCCTGCACCGAGAAGTGCGGAGTCAACAGCGATCTGGTGGCCGTTTGCTTCCTTGGTCTCGATAGCAGCAACCTCAGCGCCGGTCTTGCCTACTACGTAGGACTCGAATGCCTTAGCCTGCTCGTACCATTCCTTCATAACGCCGTCGCCGTCGTTATCAACCTTGCCAGCCATGCCGTACTCATCGCCCTTTTCCATCTTGGTCTTGTAAGTAGCGCCGGTGCTTACTGCACCGTTTTCAACGGTCATTTTGTTCTGTGCTACGTCGATGCGGCAGAGAACGATCTTGCCGTCAGCGTCGGTAACAACTGCAGCGATGGTAGCGTCTACCTGTGCGGTGGTGCCGCTGGTGCTTGCGGTGCTGACTACTACGCCCAGACCGAGCTTGTAGTCCTTTTCAGCGGGTGCCTTGGTACATGCTACTGCACAGAGTACCATGCAAAGGCAGAGAGCGAGTGCGAGAATCTTTTTCATTGTTTTTTCTCCTTAAGAAAAATTTTTTGTACCGGTGTTTGCCGAAAGGCGTTTCGACAAATTCACCACAGTCGCACATATTATATTACATTTCGTGTATATAAATCAAGTCAAAATTGTTAATATAATGTTTCGGATGAATTTTAGGTGAATTTTTGGTGCATATTGTAAAAAAGTGCCCTGAAATCGGGTGCTTTTTTGATTTTGACAACGCATTATATTATTAGGAGGGAAAATGTGTACAGCTGTAAGCTCGGGAAGATTTTTCGGGAGGACTCTTGACGTTGATAGCGAGTGGGGCGGGGAGATTGTGAATACCGAACACACCTTCGGAATGGCAAGAATTGCTGACGGCGTGCCGCTCTGGTTTGATGCCGCAAACAAATACGGACTCGGCGGTGCGGCGCTGAATTTCCCCGGACTCGCTGTGTACCGTGCAGAGTCGGATAAAAAATACAATATTCCGTCATACGATCTGATTCGGTTTGTTCTCGAAAACTGCAAAAATGTGAACGAAGCTGAAAAGCTTTTGGAAGAAGTTAACGTCACGCCCGAGGCCTTTTCGCCCGATCTGCCGCCGACTCCACTTCATTGGATATTCGCCGACACATCGGGGTGCATAGTTTTCGAGCAGCCCGAATCGGGCGGGCAGGTCTATCATAATGAAACCGGAGTTCTGACCAACGCGCCGACATTTCCCGAGCATCTGGATAATATAAAAAAAGGAAAGAAACCGACAGATCTTTCATCCGAATCGCGCTTCATACTTGCCGCGGAAGCCAAAAACTCCTCCGCACCCGATAGCGCAGAGGAGTTTTTCGATATTATGAAAAACGTTTTTGTCGAGCTCGGATACGGTTCGACCGATAAGATGAAAACGGTCTATACGTC
>JAZSMP010000135.1:0-2654 GCA_045535915.1 Eubacteriales bacterium
GGACGTCAGGGAGACCCGGGCGCATCCACCTTCTATATCTCGCTGACCGATGACATCATGCGTCTCTTCGGTGACGACAGAATGAAGAGATTCTCGGCGTTCTCGGCAAATCTGCTTAAGGACACCGACGGTGACCTTTCGCAGAACACAAGGATCCTCTCCGATGTTATGGAGAAGGCGCAGAAGAACGTCGAGGCGAACCACTTTAAGGCGAGAAAGAACGTTCTTCAGTACGACGATATTCTCAACGAACAGCGCAAGCAGATCTATTCTCTCCGTAACGAGATCATCGAGGAGGGCAATATCTCCGAGCGTATTATCCATATGATCGGTTCGACTGTCGAAGACTCCGTCGAGGACTGTCTCGTTTCGCTTGAGGGATCGAAATATCCCGTGATCGACGTTGAGGCACTCGAGTCGAGATATCTCGGCTGGGGTTGCTCCGAGGGTGAGCTTGAATTTGCCGCGGATAAGCCTGCAGGCGAGGTCGCATCCGAACTGCGTGACCGAATTACCGAGAATGCGGTTGCGCTTTACAATGAAAGAGCAGCGTCCGATGAAGACAGAATGCGCCGTTTTGAGCGCGCAGTTCTGCTTCATAACATGGACGAGCGCTGGCTTGACCACATCGACGCTATGGACGCGCTCAAAGAATCCGTAATGCTCCAGGCGTATGCACAGAAGGATCCGCTCAAGGAATATAAGATCATCGGTTCGAGCATGTTTGCCGATCTCATCAACGAGATCAGACAGAGTACCGTCCGTGAGATCCTGACCCGCAAGCTTCCCGAGGTTATAGTTGTTTCTCCCGCAGAGTTCAAAAATCTGCAGATGGGACGCGCAGGCATGAGCGCAAAGAACGCCAAGCCTCTCACTCCCGCGCAGAGAAGAGCCGAGAAGGTCGGCCCCAACGATCCCTGCCCTTGCGGAAGCGGTAAGAAGTATAAGAAGTGCTGCGGTGCTGGCGGCGGTGAAAACTGATGGGCTACGGACTTGTACTCATCGGGTATCTGCTGACCTTCTTCACTTCGCTGACCCTTTACGGTTGGATGACCCGTCTGCTCGGATACCTTGTCATGGCTTACGGATTTTATAAGCTTAAGGACTATTTTCCAAGCTATAAGCTTTCACTTTTCTCGCTTCTCGCCATCTTCCTTGTCGGACTCGGCGAGGCGGGATGCGAGATAGCAAAGATGTTCGGTGTCGCCGCGGAGGCTGTTGATCCGATCAAGAATATCATCTGCTACACCCGCGACGGCATGATATTCGTATTTCATATATTCTTCCTCGTTTCTACCTGTATTGCCTTCGGCGTTGTCGGTATGAACGAAAAGAAGGTCTCAGCCGTGACCGACATTTTTGCGGTCACCGTGGGTTACGTATTTTACATCCTTTCGGCACTCGGCATCGTCGAGGCGAACGTAGCTTTCTTCGTCCAGCTTATCTGGAGCCTGATGGTCACGGTACTCATCCTTGGCTGCTATATGCGAATATGCCCCGAGGGGGACGAGGATATGCCGCGGCGCGAATCGAAGATACCCTTTATAAACAGATTTTCCGAGGCTCTCGAAAAGCGCGAGAATGAAGCTATCGAGCGCACCAAGAGAGATATCGAGGAAAAAAGACGAAGAGCCGAGAGCGGCTCAAACAAGAAAAAACACAAAAAGCACAGATAAAATTTCGGAGGTATATCATGGATCTTTCAAAGAGACATTTTAAGCCGGGAAGATATTTCGGACTCGGAGCGGTTATAGCGGCGTTCTGCTTCCTTTTCAATCCCGATATGGCGATCGTGGACGTGCTTCCCGATTTCATAGGTTATATCCTCCTTACCGTGTCGCTTCGTTATATGCGCGATCTTTCTCCGCATTTTGAAAATGCATGGAAGAAATTCCGCATCCTTTTGATAGCTGCGGGACTGAAATTCGCATCCTTCATATGGGTCTTCGGAGGACTTTCGAGCGCGCAGGAGCGTCCGACGATGATGCTTTTGCTATCATTCTGTTTTTCCGTCGTTGAACTGATATGGGGCATTCCCGCATGGCGTTCGCTCACCGAAGGCTTTATAATCCATGCGCAGACTGCGGGAGGAGAATATCCTCTTCGCGAAAACCGACGCGGCAAGAACGTGGCAACAGCATTCAGAAATTCGACGGTCGCATTTATGATCGCAAAGGCTTTCTTTTCGAACATTGCGGAATTTGCCGTTCTGTCCGAGCATTCGTATGACGATACCGCATTCGACTGGTATGAGTTTATCGGGCTCTTCCGTACCTTTGCCATCTTTTTCGGAATCATTGTCGGAATAGTCTGGCTTATCCGCTCGCTGATATTTTTTGCAGGCATTCTCCGGGATTCCGAGCTTATCGAAAGCGCGAGGGCAAAGTATGAGAACACCGTGCTCCCGAACGAGGGACTTTGGAGGCGCAGGGATATCTCGTTCACTCTCGGACTCGTCGTTCTTGCGGCGCTTGCAACTCCCGATTTTTATATCGACAATATCAATATCATCCCCGATGCTCTGAGCGCGATTCTGCTCGCGGTTGCATTCGTGAAGTTGAAGCCATATTATAAAAATTACATTGCGGGACTTGCCTCGTCAGCCGTATATTTTGTCATGGCGGTCTGGGGAGCGTGGGCGTCGTACATCTACG
>JAZSMP010000052.1:0-2016 GCA_045535915.1 Eubacteriales bacterium
GGTGTTGCCCGATGACATGGGAAGAGTCAGACAGCCGACCTTGTGCGAGCCGCCGTGCATACCCGAACCGCCGGTGAAGAGGCCGTAGCCGTATGCGACCTGGCAAACGTCCTCATTTGTTGCGCCTGCGGCGGTAAGTGCACGCGCACAGCAGTCTTCCCACATATCAACGTCTTTCTGTGTGTAGAATGCAACGACACGTTTGCCGGTCGTACCCGAGGTCGAGTGGATGCGGACGCAGTTTTTGAGATCGGTGCCGAGAAGACCGTAGGGGTATGCGTCGCGGAGGTCGGACTTGGTGAGGAAGGGAAGCTTATGGAGATCGTCAACGCTCTTAATGTCATCGGGTGTGACGCCCTTGGCATCCATCAGGTCGCGGTAGTATTTCACGTTTTCATAAACGTGCTTGACCTGCTTGACGAGCTTCTCTGATTGAAGCTTCTTCATTTCTTCTCTCGGCATAGTTTCAATTTCTTTTTGGTAGTATTTGAGTTCTGCCATTTTTGCGGTTTCCTTTCTTTCTGAGCGCTCGGCTCGTTTTTTGGGGCTCGGAGTAAAGGACAAACAAAAACGTCCTCTGCATCCGAAAAGAATACAGAGGACGAGAAATTTTATCCCGTGGTACCACCTCAGTTCGCCGTTATCTCACGATAACGACCTTTTCAGGTACTTACATACCTTAGTTCTGTGACGGGAACACCCGTTGCATCCTACTACGGATCTCTCCGATTCAGCGCACTGCTAACAAAATGAATTCGAGAAGGACGCCCCCATTGCCTCGCACCAACCGGCAACTCTCTTAAGGTTCTTTCCAACCTACTACTTTTTGCTCTTCGCATTTGATGGGAATATTATAGCACATAAATATGCATAAGTCAATAGATTTATGCAAAAATATATGGAGTTTTTGAATAAATTTTGAAAGATTATTAATTCACAGCTTTAATTTCTCGGTCTCCACTTATCGGGAGTCGTATTGAGATTGACCTTGGGATCGTCGGTGCTCGTAACCTGCGGCATACCCTCGTATATCTGATAGATTCCGTAGCCGATGGCGCGTTCCAGAAGATCGTGGTTGTACTCCTCGTACTTTTCGCCGTAAAGGTCGACAATGTAATCGCGGACCTCAAACATAAGCTTTGACATCTCTGCGGAGGGAACTTTCTTTCCTTCCTCATCCTTCTGGAAGAAATCGTAGAGGAGGTTTGTGATGTTATCCTTTATTCCCGAATTGCTGTAAATATTGTAAAGTGCATAGGAATGTGCAAATTCGGGGATGAGGCGGAGCTTTGCGATGCGTTTGGCTTGTTCGGGAGTTGCGAGAGCCGCGGCGGCGTCAAAGAGCTCGAATCCGCGTGTGACAAGCTCGGATTCTTCGATCTTTGCACTGTAATTGAGATACTTTTCCCAGTTAACGTTTTTATAATTCTTGATCATATCAAGGGTCAGATCTTCGGGAAGTGTGCGGTTCAGCTTGTCAACGGCAGGAGCAAAGATCGTATGAGAGAACTTATCGTGGATTCCGAAGTGCTTGTCTTCAACAAGCTTTTGCCCGAGGTCAATGTACTCGCGAATGTGCTTCCATCCACGGCCGTAATAGTCCTTGAGAAATTCGTCGATATAATTCCAATATTCTTCCTCCGACATATAGGGATCCCAAAGGAGCTTTGCCATTATATAGGAGCGGAGCTCGGGGAAGTCACAGGTCTCGGAGAAGAAGTTGCCCTCTTCGTAAACGCCTATGACGTGGTTGTCGGCAAAGAATTTTGCATTCTCACGAAGCACCTTGAAGTTGGGGAAGAACGCTACCGATTCAACGTAGTTTGTGGTGTAGTCCCAGACGTATAGCTTATCGCTGACCTTTGCCCAATCCGAAATATCCTCGGAGATCGTTTTCTCGCTTCCTGCCATGGCGTAAACATCCTTACAGGTACCGAGAGGATGCGAGAAGCAGCACTCAATGGTGCAGAAGCGGACGATGACGTTGTCCGCGGGCGGGGTCTTGCAGATGCTTCT
>JAZSMP010000270.1:0-3370 GCA_045535915.1 Eubacteriales bacterium
CCTTGAAGAGATGCTCGCGAATGAACAGATCGACCTCATCGACATCTGTCTTCCCACTCCTCTGCATTGCGAATACGCCATCAAGATGCTCGAGCGCGGCTACCACGTTCAGAGCGAAAAGCCGATGGCTCTCACCGAGGAGGACTGCCGCCGTATGATCGAGGCGCGCGACCGCTCGGGCAAGCAGCTTATGATCGGTCAGTGCCTGCGCTTCTTCCGTCAGTACGAGTTCCTCAAGGCTTGCATTGACGACGGCAGATACGGCAAGCCCACCGCCGCGCAATTCGACCGCCTCGGCGGACCTCCCAGATGGGGTTGGAACAACTGGTATATGAAGCCCGAGCTTTCGGGCGGCGTAATCTACGATCTCCATATCCACGATTGCGATATGATCCGCTGGCTCTTCGGCGAACCGAAGTCGTTCTCCGCGGTTGCGGCGCAGACTTTCGTCAAGCACGACACCGTTTTCGTGCAGTATCACTACGAAAACCTTCCTGTCAGCGCGGTTGCCGAATGGTCGCTCAAGGGAGTCAAATTCCACGCAGCATACCGCGTAGGATTTGAAAAGGCATCCGTTATCTACGACGAAAACGGCGTGACCGTTTATTCGAAGGAAGACGGTTCGGCAGAGAAGATCGAGATGGCACCCTACGGAGGTATCGAAGCTGAGATCGAATACTTCGTCGACTGCCTCGAAAAGGGCGTCGCCCCCGAGCGCAATATGCCCGAGTCCTCCGCGCGTACCGTAGCGATCGCAAATAAACTTCTCCACTCCGCCGACCATATGGGCGAGAGAATGGAATTCGACCCGCCCTCTTACAACTAAAAGTTTTTGAAGATTCTTAAGGGACTTTTTTCTTAAAAAGTCCCTTAAGCGGGTTTCAGGGCAGAGCCCTGAACAATATTGCTCCGAACCGACTGCCTGCCGCCATAGGCGGATCGAAAAGATCCGACGCATCGTTTCCGATGCGCCGGATCTTTTATTAATAATATCAGATAGTATCTCTTCTGCGTCTGCGGCGGACAAGGAACACCGCCGGGACGAGGCACGCAAGCAACACCGCGGGAAGGAGGACGAACCAGTCGAACGACGGGTCAGCGGTGGAGGGGGATTCCGGTTCAACTGGAGGGTCAGGCCATTCGCCTATCCATTCATAACCGTCTGTCGCCATCATAGTACTGAAATCGGATTTTGCAATACGCCATCCGTCATCTGTGTTTTGAAAGATACACTCAATTGATCTTTGCTGTGCGGGAGTTACATCACTTCCGGTATCTATCCACACAGATACAGTTGCTTTCGCAATATTCAAATCTCCTTCAATATCGTACAATTCAAATCCCTTCCAAACAAGTATTTCGTAAGTTCCATTCCAAAACCCCGGAATGATGGTGCGATGCATATACATTACTCCATTTTCTTCTTCGCGAAACAGATACCAAAAATCTGAATCAATAGCATTTATACGGTTGCTGTATTTGTACGCTTCGGTTGCAATATCTGTAACATATATAGTTTCAGCATAATCGCACATTGATTTATAAGAGCCACCTGGAAGCTTTTCTTCGATGACGGGATAATACTCTTCCGATTCAACCGTGTATATTTTGCCCCAAAACTCAAATTGATAAATCACCGGTAATTCTATCACTTGGGTTCTATCAATACAATCCGTCGACACTCTTACGTTTTTATAAAAATCCAGCGATTTTTGTATCAAATCTTTGGCTTCTTCTTCGGTTATTGTCGCCGATTGTTCTTCCGCAGAAACCGGCTCAACTAACGATACAAGCATTATGATAGACAATACCAATAAGATCACTTTTTTCATGATATTTTCCTCCTCAGACGCTATCGTTCATTCCGCCGACGCCCTACGTCTTCTTCTCACGAGACACGCGGCGGGGATGACGCACGCAAGCGAGACCGCGCCGATAACGGCAACGCGCTCTCCCGCCGGGTCCCCGGTTGAGGGGGATTCAACGGGGGTCCATTCAAAGTTACTTTCGTGAGAATTTAACATATCAAAGAATGCGCAATCGGAAATACGCCAGCCGGATGATGTGTTTTCAAACTTGCATTCGACCCATGCAGCTGTGGGCGTACATCTTGTTGATTCGAACTCATAAACATTTATCTCCAAGTATACTTTTGCCTTCGCTCTGTTTCCATCATTTTCAATTATCTCCACCGTTGCACTTGCATACGATAGTCTATCAAATTTTTCATTCTGAGGTGCTTCCCATACTTTAAAAACATCACCATCGTCTTCAATAATGAACATCGGACTATCAATCAAATACCCGGTTTGAGTATATTTTTGAACAAGGGACTCAGTATAAATCGTACTCAAATGATTAAAAAAACCATCTAATGAACCGCCTATCAATTTTGAAGGATCAACTATATCATAATAATGCGAGTTGTCAATATCCGGTTTTTCTTTTCTTTTCTCACCATCGATACCCAAATCCAAGTATATTTCGTAACCATGAAGATGAAACACAAATAAAGCTTCACGCACTAATTGTTCTGCGTTTAATTCGTTTTTATTGACAGAAGCCGACGGAGTGATAGACAAAAAGCTTAAACATATAGCTGTTATTAGGATAAAAATCAATATTTTTTTCATATCTCGTCCTCCTTTGCAAGTAACCAATTTATTGCATCGATCAACTCATTATCATCAATAACTCGTATACCGAAATGTTCATCATAAATACAATCAGCTACAACGTAATAAATATCATTATCAATAATTATTCTGCCTATGATATTAACATAGTGTGTAAAGTCATCGCCTTCATAATACTCCAAATATATTGTATCAATATGTGCGATCATAATGTATCCATCTTCGATATCATTATAAAGATGATTTCTTACCAAAGAATCATCATAAGCACTTTTATAATGGCTCTTATACTGTTTATTTGGAGTTATTCTATTCACGTAGCTTTTAATATTCGAAAGCGAAATGAACGATCCGGATGTATAATTCAGTTCTGTTCGTAGTTCAGTTTGCAATGCAGTAAGATTAACAGTCGGATCTATTTCGTCCAATCCCATACCATATGTATACATTAGTGTAGCCGCAGCACCGCAACCGGCAGAATGAGTTTGCTTTATCAGCGGAGTATCAATGCCTACATAAGTAATATTCCATCTAAATGTCGTATCAGCCGGACTATATTCAGCAACTATTACGTTATTTTCATCCGAAGTTGCATTAGTATCGTATTTTAAAGCCAACAATTTATTATTGCTACTCAATCCAAAACTAATTATATAATATCCACCTAAATCATAGATCTGAACAACAGATTCGGGGGCTGACTTCTCTACACCCTCGGGATATTCTGAGCCTTG
>JAZSMP010000244.1:0-1616 GCA_045535915.1 Eubacteriales bacterium
ATGGCTACGATCCGACTTCGAAAAAAACAGGTATATATATGTAGAACGAAAAAGGAGGACAGTCCGATGGTTTATTAAATCAACACTTGACAAACATCAAAAAATAATTTATAATTAAGTAGAGATCAAAATGAAACATCGAATCAGAAAACTTTTTGCACTCACGCTTGCACTTTCGATGCTTCTGTCTCTTATCCCGCTCTACGGCGCGGCGATGATCGACGAATTCGAAGGTCTCGAGACCGTCGAAGAGATCCCTTTCGAATTTGTGCTTGAGCCGGGAGACCTGCCGCGCGAGCTGCTGAGAGAGGCAGTACTCGCCCCGGAGGACCTTCCCTCGTGCATAGACCCCGAGCTTGCCGAGGCGCGCGGTCACGTAAACAGACTCTATCTGCAGGAGCCGGACGACAGGACCGTTATGTTCCAGAACAGAGACGGCTCAAAGACGGTCTATCTGTTCTCGCATCCCGTAAAGGGAATGAGCGCGAGCACGGTCTCGTCGTTTGAGATCAGCGGAACGCGCCTGAGCTTTACCTTCAGCAACGCGATCACCTCGCGGGTCGGAGTAACGCTCAGTAATTTCAATATCGGATATGCTGAGATCGCGTACGTTCCCACCGGCGTTCTTTCGGAAAACGGCGTTAATATTACCGAGGACGTCAGAGATTGGGCGCGCGGTGAATCAACGGTATCGGCTCTGGCGTATAATATATCGGGCGAAGCCGCAGCCGAGTACGCCGCAAGCGTTGCCGTACCCGAGACCGACGTCGCAGCTACCGCAGCAGCAGCCCCCGGGATCACTATAACCCCGAACGACCCCGCCCCCCTCGGCGGCATGACCGTAATGGCGATCACGTACGATGATCTTGCGGGACTTATGAGCTTTAAGAATACGGTAACCAATAAATATCTTACGCTTGACGCATCTTCGACCACCTTGAGTACCTCTACCTCGAGACTTCCGTTAGAGTATTCGCAATGGGCGGTGCAGTACGATTCATTCTTTGGATACGTTATTTCCAGTATCTCAAATCCATACAATACTTATCTCGGATACGACGATACAGAACGCTTTATTATCGATTCGCTATCCTATGTGATGTATAATTTTGAGCCTGTCGTCGTGTCCACGACGGACGCGACCGTAAACATAAGTTGCAGTCTGTCCGCAATAGATTCGGACGGAGAACTATATGAATTGAGTCCTGACGAAAGCGAATACCCCAATTCGTGCGTATGGCAGATAATAAACAAAAGAACTCTGCGCCTCGTGACATCAATATCTGTGCCGACCACGATTGTTGAGCAGAGCGGAGTCAGCTTCATATACAGCAACAGATATTCCTTCCCGCAGCCATATCCGACGTACTACGAGATGGAGCTTTACGACGCAACCACGAATCAGCCGTTCGAATTTGATACCAAAATATACGAGGACGACGATTATTGGTGCACGGTCGATACCCCCGGTGACTATACAGTTTATTTCAAAGACGAGGTTACTCGTATCAAATCGCCGAATTTCACTTTGACTGTCGTTGATCACATAATCATTCCGGAATCAGACGTGCGTATTGAACAAAAGAATGTAGGCTTTACTCTTGATTATACGTTTT
>JAZSMP010000367.1:0-4005 GCA_045535915.1 Eubacteriales bacterium
CCTCCATATCGACGATGTTCTTGACAGCCTCGAGGAAGAAGGGAGTGATCTGAGTAATTTCGTGTACCTTTTCAACCGTGATACCGCGTGCGAGCAGCTCTGCGATAGCGAAGATGTTGTCATCGCGGAAGGTGGAGATGTATTCAAGGATCTCGTCATTCGACATATTGTCAAACTTGGCGTGGTATACGTGATGTACGCCGACCTCAAGCGAGCGCATGCCCTTAAGCAGACATTCCTCAAGGTTCGAGCCGATGCCCATGACCTCGCCCGTTGCCTTCATCTGAGTTCCGAGCTGATTTGACGCCGTTGTGAACTTATCGAAGGGGAAGCGGGGGAGCTTGGCGATAACGTAGTCAAGCTGGGGCTCGAAAGCGGCATTGGTATTTGCGATCTTGATATCCTCGAGAGCCATACCGACTGCGATCTTTGCGGTGACGCGGGCGATCGGGTATCCCGATGCCTTGGATGCGAGAGCCGAAGAACGCGAAACTCTGGGGTTGACCTCGATGAGGAAGTATTCGCTCGAATGGGGGTTGAGCGCGAACTGTACGTTACAGCCGCCCTCGATCTTGAGCTCGCGGATGATCTTGATAGCCGAGTCGTTGAGCATCTTCTTATCGTGATCCGAGAGGGTCATGATGGGAGCGACAACGAGCGAGTCTCCTGTGTGAACGCCGACGGGGTCGATGTTTTCCATGCCGCAAATGGTGATGGCGTGGTCGTTTCCGTCGCGCATGACCTCAAATTCGATCTCCTTGTAGCCCTTTACGCTCTTTTCGATGAGGACCTGGTGTACGGGAGAAAGACGGAATGCGTTTGTTCCGATCTCGATAAGCTCTTCCTCGTTGTAGGCAAATCCGCCGCCCGTGCCGCCGAGGGTGAAGGCGGGACGGAGAACTACGGGGTAGCCGATGCGCTGTGCCGCAGCCTTTGCCTCTTCGAGGTCATATGTGATCTCGGAGGGGATTACGGGCTCGCCGATCGACTGGCAGAGCTCCTTGAAGAGCTCGCGGTCCTCCGCGCGCTCGATGGATTCGCTCGAGGTTCCGAGAAGCTCGACGCGGCACTCCTTGAGAACGCCCTTCTTTTCGAGCTGCATTGCGAGGTTGAGTCCCGTCTGTCCGCCGATGCCGGGAAGGATCGCGTCGGGACGCTCGTAGCGCAGGATCTTTGCGATATATTCAAGTGTAAGCGGCTCCATGTATACCTTGTCAGCTATTGTGGTGTCGGTCATGATGGTTGCGGGGTTGGAGTTTACGAGAACGACCTCGTAGCCCTCCTCCTTGAGCGCGAGACACGCCTGCGTGCCCGCGTAGTCAAACTCCGCCGCCTGACCGATTACGATAGGTCCCGAGCCGATGATCAGAATTTTCTTCAAGTCTGTTCTTTTTGCCATGTTTCTACCTCTTTCTATTTTCAGTTCATTGTATTTCATTACGGTTAGCATCTCTCCCTCCACCGTGGGCAAGCCACGGTCCCCCTCCCTCCTCAGAGGGAGGCAAGAAGTTTGTGCGAACATACCGCACAGAGGTATTAATATAGTAACTATATAAAAATTAGAAACGCTATGTTAGCACTCTCAACCTTGGCTCCCTCTGAGGAGGGAGCTGTCACGCTTATGCGTGACTGAGGGAGAGATAATAAAATCGGAAAATTTTCGCCTTGGCGAAAATTCACCTTAACTCTGCACTCTGCATTCTGCACTCTGCACTTTCCCAAACAACTTTCCCATCGCAAACCGTCAAGAGGTTCTTGCCGATCAGCTTCTCTCCGAGGATCGGCGTTGCCTTGCCTTGCGACTGAATGAAATTCTCGTCCACGGTTACTTCCGCGCCGAGATCCCACACGCTGAAGGAATTACCGAGAGGCAGTCCAAAACGCTTACGCGGGTTGGTCGAAAGACAGTCTATGAGTTTTTCAAGCGGGATGATTCCCGTCTTTACGAGCTTTGTGTACATCCAGGGGAACGCGAAGTCGAGTCCGACGATACCGAATGCGCTTCCCTCAAGCCCGCGGCTCTTCTCTTCCGCGGAGTGCGGCGCGTGGTCGGTCGCGATCATCTCAAGCGTGCCGTCGAGGATTCCCTCGATAAGCGCCTCGCGATCGGATGCCGAACGCAGGGGCGGATTCATCTTGAATCTTCCTTCCTCGCGAAGGTCACTGTCATCCATTATAAGATAATGCGGTCCCGTCTCGCCGCTGACGTCAAGTCCGCTTTTTTTAGCCTGACGGATGAGCTCAACGCTCTCCTTTGCCGAAATGTGGCAGACGTGATACGCGCATCCCGTCTTTGCGACAAGCTCAAGATCGCGCGCGATCTGCGCATACTCACTCTCGGAGCAGATGCCGCGGTGTCCGTGCGCCCGCGCGTATTCGCCGTCGTGGATATAACCGCCGCGAAGCAGAGAGTTGACCTCGCAATGCGCGACTATGATCTTGCCGAGCGACTTTGCGGTCTTCATGGCGCGCTCCATCATTTCGTCGCTCTGGACTCCGCGTCCGTCATCGGAAAATCCTGCGACGTAAGGTGCCATAGCACCGAGATCGGCAAGCTCCTCGCCCTTCTCGCCAACGGTTATCGCGCCGTAGGGGATGACCTCGACTGTCGCATCCCTCTTTATCATATCAAGCTGAAGTTTCAGGTTTTCCGCGCTGTCGGGAACGGGGTTCAGGTTCGGCATGGTGCAAACGGTGGTGTAACCGCCGTGCGCCGCCGCGCGTGAACCGCTTCCCATAGTTTCTTTATACGAAAAACCCGGCTCACGGAAATGCACATGCACGTCACAGAAGCCGGGTAAAACAACAATATTATCCTTATCGGAAAAATCGGAAACGGAAACAGTACCGCCGACCATTTCGGGACGGGCGGAACCTATGAATCTGATCTTATCGAAACACATCATTTTTCTGCCTCCATATTTATCGCATTTTATCTTACTATCATAATATAATACCATAAAAAAGACGTTTAGTCAAGGGAAAAAAGAAACTTTTTTTGAGATTTTGACGAATTGTCACTTTGACCATACGGCGCGTCAAAAACGGTAAAAAATTCTCTGTCGAAATTGCCGATTTATTTGTAAATTTTCTTGACTTTGGCGGGGTATTGTAGTATAATTAAATATATATTTTTTATTTTTATGTGAGGTAAAAAATGAAGTACAAAGTCGGTATCGTTATGGGAAGCGACAGCGATCTTCCCGTTATCGAAAAAGCAACGAATACCCTCAGTGCGCTCGGAATCGGATTCGAGGTGCACGTTTACTCTGCGCACCGCACTCCCGACGAGGCGGCGCAGTATGCTATGTCGGCACAGGAAAGAGGAATAGGTGTGATCATCGCGGCCGCCGGAATGGCTGCTCACCTTGCGGGCGCCCTTGCTGCGCGCACTACTCTTCCCGTTATCGGAATTCCCTGTAAATCTACAAATTTAGGCGGCATTGAAGCCCTTCTGTCCACAGTACAGATGCCCGGAGGCATACCTGTAGCTACGGTTGCGATCGACGGAGGCGTCAATGCCGCTTTGCTTGCAGCACAGATCCTCGCCCTCTCCGACTCCGAGCTTGACGCCCGCCTCAAGGCACACCGTCAGGCGCAGTACGAGGGGGTTATTGCGAAAGATAAAGCGGTAGCGGAAAGATTTAATTGAGCGGGAAAAGGAGTGCAGAGTGCAGAATGCAGAGTGCAGAGTTAAGGATAATTTCCTTGCCTGCGGCTGCGGAAATTTGCGATTTTATTTAAATTAAAACAAATTTATCGTAAAACAGTATCACTATCGTCTATGTTAGTACTCGCAAAACGGGGTGCAGGGGCAAAGCACCTATTACGTACTCGCCCGTCGGGTCTGACGGTTTTCCTCGAAAAACGGCGGTGTTCAACCGCCGAGGCAGAACCGACTGTTGAGCTCTGCTCAACTATGTCATCCTGAGGCAGCGCCCGCAGGCCGCTTGGCTGCCGAAGGATCTCGTGCCGCCCCCATTTACAAGGGCGGCGCGGTGCCTG
>JAZSMP010000035.1:0-3103 GCA_045535915.1 Eubacteriales bacterium
ATATGTTTTGCACTTTCACTTAAAAAGCAATACTGGATATGGTCTATGTTTTCTGCATTGCTATATTTGATTGTCATTATGATGTCAAGTAGTTTAGTATTTACTGTTTTTTCAATGTTTATTGATAATATTGATGTTTCAGTATATGGTGAACAATCATATTTGCGCATTATTTATTTGTTAATATGTAAATTAGTACATTTGGCATTTTATCGCTTATTGCTGCTATTATTTAAGAAAGAAAGAACTCTTGATTTAAAAAACGGTATTCTTTCTTTTGCTTTTACTGTTGCAACTGCATTCGCCTTAGGTCTTTTGATGAAAATCATTTCTCTCAGCCCAGATGGTAAATCGGACACCCAGATTTTTATTTTGGCTTTGATTCTGATTTTACTTAATATAATTCTTTATCTAATGATATATCAAGTACAAAACTTGATGAAAAACAAGTACGAATTGTTGTTATTGCAAGACAGAATAGATTTTGAAAAAAGTAGAGTCGAAGAGGCAGCTACAATTTGGCAGAACATTCGAAAAACTAAACATGATATTCAAAATCACTTTTCAGTTTTGAGTGGTCACTTAAAAAGAGGAGACACTAAAGCATGCGAGGATTATATTGAAAAACTACATAACACTATTAATAATATGGGTACACTTATTCAATCCGGTAATTCGGTTATAGATTATCTTATCAACTCAAAACTAACAAACTTAAATGATGTAGAAGTATTAGTTTCCGGATATGTAGGAGATTATAGTGATATAGATGATGTGGACTTGGCTTGTATCTTAGGGAATATATTGGATAATGCGATCGAGGCTCAATCCCTGTTGTCGGCTGGGAAGAGAATAGAACTTTTGTTTTTTAATAAGAAATCAAGTAGAATCATTATTTGTAAAAACTCTATTAGTGGTTCAGTTTTAAAAAACAATCCTGGGTTAATATCTACAAAGAAATCACCCGAACAACATGGCATAGGTCACCAAGTCGTTGAAACAACAGTAAGAAAATATGATGGAATTGTTGAATATTTTGAGAATAATGGCATGTTCGGTGTACAAATACTTTTTCCGTTATAGTATTAAACGTTATATCATAGCTTTGTCGCAACATCTTTTTCACTTTTGCTTGTAAGGATAATAAAATTAAATAAAGAATCACATTTAATGCAAACCTCTGTTATTTTGGAGGTTTGCTTTTTTATTTATACATAACACGCAGTAGGATTAACAGTTTAACATATATTATTTGGGATTAACAAATATACGAAGGCGGATTATTTATCCCAATATTTGGTTGATTATCCCACCCCCTTGACTGCGCCTTGAAAATTTGTTATAATAGACTCAAAAGAAGAATACAAAACAATATATTTAGTACATTGATAAATTATCAAAATGTTGTTTAGCTGAAGTTGCGTTAAGGTCTAGTATATAAAAATGGAAGGTCATTCCTAATTGTATGCTAATGTGGTTTGTAAGAGGTTAATATGTTATCATTAAAAAACGCTATCCGCCGTCCGATCGTGTCGGTGCTTGGAATCTTTCTCGTTGTATCAATGACGGCGTTTTTGAGCGTCGGCATCGGTCAGGCGTATGCCGCAAATAACACTCTTGCGACCATTGAAGACAAATTCACCACGGTTGCGCTGATGACGGAAAAATTCCGCAATCAGTCAAACGTCACCTTACAGTTTGGTGACAAGACCCAAACGCAGGTGACAAGACAGTTCCCCGAAAAGGTAGTCAAATTCCTCGAGGAATTGCCCGAAAAATACCCCGATTATGTAAAAGAGGTAGCCTCGCCAGGCTTGGCGTCAGCTTACATCCCCTCGCTCACGGTCGATTTCTTTGCGGATCATTCCTATGAGGACTCGGTGGCGAAAAAGAACCCCACGGGTGCGTGGTCGCGTCCGCACGGCACGCCCTATTGTTGCGCGATTTTTGAAATTGAGCTGACCGAAATTGGCGAGCCCTTTGCGGAAGAGAACTTCATCGAGATATCCGAAGATCAGACATATGCCGTTTATGAAACCGAATACAGATCTCAGCTCAAAGGCAACATCACATCTGTCATAGCGCTTCACGAGGGCTTCGATGACCCGACCGGGCGCGAGTTGCAGGTCAATCTGCACGGTGAAAGCTTCGAAGCACTCGATGCTCTTGATTTGAAGCTTGGAGAGAAATACCTCGTCTACTCCTATTATTACATCGACCGCGTGTGGAAATACGGCAACGATTACGTCGGCTGTCTTGTGGGCGACGAGATCATCTACGATGAGAACGTATATTACGTCAGCCGCGACGGCACGCAAACGCCCGCCGATATTACAGAGAAGAACTATATCGGCGAAAACGGCGAGACCGTGACCTGCACGCACGAGGAATACGCCCGGCGTTATTCGCTCCCCTCGATCGCACACGTGCCGAACGGCGCGGAAGCCTTTCTTGCTTCCGCGGAGGGCGCGAAGTGGCGCGAGGCTATTGAGAATATCGAGATCAACGAGCACGCTTTCCCCGTCATCGGCATTCAGAAGCTCGGATATATCACCGACTTCGCACGCGAGGATGCGCGAATCGTCGAAGGCAGAGATTTCACGGCAAAAGAGCTCGCGTCCGGCGCAAACGTGTGCGTCATAAGCGAAACCCTTGCGGCGATCAACGGTATTTCGGTCGGCGATACGATAGATATGAATTATCATCTCTACGATTGGAGCGTTGAGTATCAATGGTACATCAACGAGGGAATAGGCATCATCGAGCCCGCGCCCTATTACTACACCGCGACGACGGGAATGGAGGAAACCGAAACATATAAGGTCGACGGACTTTACCGCGACAGCTCCGAATGGGTATACACTCCGGGCGACGTCTATTCCTTCACCCCGAACACTATTTTTGTTCCTTATTCCTCTGTCACGGGCAGTATGGATTACAGCAATCAGGGACTTTTCAGAACCTACGTGCTGAAAAACGGCGCTATTGATGAGTTCCAAACCGAAGTAGCCCGTTCGGGATTCGACGGACTTTTCGTGTACTACGATCAGGGATATGAGGTCATCTCACAGAATCTGTTTGCGTACGACGAGGTAGCTAAGCA
>JAZSMP010000209.1:0-10940 GCA_045535915.1 Eubacteriales bacterium
TGTGCTGTGCGCGTCCCATCGGAGACACATAAACATCGCTGATCGGCAGTTTTTCAAGTCTTTCGGCGAGCATATGAGCCTCTCTCCAGCCCTTTTCGGTTATCGTATTGTTTTCGTAATCGGGTTCCGCATGGCGGATTATCAGTATCTTCATTTCTCTTCTTCCCTGCCGTTATTTTAATTCAATGGTAAAAGTTCCCATATAGGAGTAAATTATCTCCGCGCTGTTGTCGCTCTCTATATACTTGTTGGGCGTATGTCTGTTATAGAAGGAGATATCCGCGGGCCAGAGATAGATCTCGGGATCGACCGCCTTATAAAATGGCGTATGCTCCGCATGGTTCGCGCCATGAGACGTAGCCTGGCAGATATCGCTCTTGAGAGTCGCTGCGGTATAGCGCTTCATTATATACTGACCGATATACAGCGGACCGGCATCGCCGGTAAAGATCAGTTTTTTATCCGGTGTCTTAACGGTGAAAACAAGACTCGTCTCGTCGAGATCGTTGAAATCTGTCAGGAACATATCGTCAACGCTTCCGAGCATACAGACCTCGATATCGGCAAAATAATATGTCTGTCCCGTACGCGCGATAACAAAATCCGAGCCGAGCTTCTTCGCGGCTTTTTCAATATTTGCATATCGGGTCTCATACGAGCTGTTTTCAAGAGCGGTCTGATAAGCGCTGTAGGGCATATTGGTATAGACCGCGTCGCACTCGATAAGCGAGGCATATTTGCTTGAGGCTATATCAACAAAACCGCTTATGTGGTCGCCATGCTGATGAGTAAGTATCCACGCGCGGATATGAAGCTTCTCTCCCTCGGGAACGAGAGGAGACATCACCGAATAGAGTCTGTCGAGGAATTTCGGATCGCTGTCGCCGCTGTCAACGATGACAAAGCTTCCGTCCGAGCCTTGGATGACATAGCACATTCCCTTGAGCGCGCCCTCATATTCGAGACCCGGTTCGATGACCTTTGGTACAGTTACCGCAGTAACACTCCCGGCAGTGAGAGACGTTTCATATGCGGGCTTGTCAATAATGACAGCCAGCTCCTTTGTCGCATGCCAGTAATCGACCGTGACCTCAACGCCATCCTTCTTAAGTACAGCAAAATTCGCATCGGAATTTGAGCTTTGCTGAATCAGCGAAAAACCGTCCAGCTTGAGAACATCAATGTATCGGCTCCAATCGCTCTCAAAGCTGTCCTTGAAGCAGAGCTCATATGCGCCTCGCGCGCCTTGAACATGGTATATGCGCGGCATCCTTGTCAAAGAATAGATCGGGATCTGCACATCGAGCATCGAGGAATCGACGCCGTTTACAAGCACATCCTCTGTAAGCGTACCGAGAGTATCTCCGGCTTCGTACGTCTTTTTAAGCTTCATGATAAACTTCGAGCAACAGTCACCGATCGAGTCAAGACTCCAAGCCGCGATAACAACATTTCCGTCATCGGTAAGCTTTATACGGTAATCACGGTAAGCAACGTCGATATAATAGGAGGCGTAGGTATCGTCCTCCTGAACTCCGATCATAATAAGCTTCTTGCCCTCGGCAAGGTTTTTGTTTTTCTTTACCTCAAATTTTACTCCGTAGAGTCCCGAAAGCTTATCAGCAAAGGAGTTGACGGCCTCGCGCATCGGTCCCGTGCTTCCCTCGGGAAGGATCACGGCATACTGCGCCTCTCCCTCCGCAACAAGAGTGAGAAACTGAGTTTCCGCCTCGGTCTCGGCTTCGGATGATGGCGGATCGGTCTGAGACGGCTCTTCTCCGTTGCAGGAAACAAGAACCATCAAGAACATCATTAATATAATCAAAAACAGTTTTTTCTTCATTTTTCACTCCCCCTTTCCGATTCGGTATTCTGTAGGAGTTATGCCGAATCGCTCCTTGAACAGCCTGACGAAATTACGGTACTCGGCAAATCCCGAAAGATTGGCAACCTCGGATATATTGTATTTTGAATTTGAAAGCAGGGTCTTTGCCGCGGAAAGCCGCAGGTCGGTCAGATAAGCTTGCATTGAGCGTCCCGTCTCTTTTTTGAAGAGCTCGCGCATATACTTTTCCGATATATGCGCTGCCGCGGCAATATCGTTTACCGATATCTGTGACCGATAGTTCTTGCTCATGAATGCAACAGCCTTCAGAACATGCGGATTGATATTGGATGACTGCTTGGAAGAGGACAGCTTTGCACCCTCGCTCGATCTTCCGCCGTATGACAAAAGCTCTAAAAGCAAAGAAAGCAGATAAAGATCAGTCACCCTTTCGGGTTTCGTTACGTAAACCGCATCGAAGCAAAGCTCGCGCACGCGGTCAATTTCAGGAATGTCGAAGATCGTATCCTCATCGGCAAATCCCGAACGGCGCAGTATCTCTTCCGCCAGACTGCCCGAAAAGGAAACGTAGATAAACTTCCATGGAGAGCGGATGTCTGCGGACATACTGTTGACGTGATCCTTCCACATAAGAAATCCCTGACCGCTTTTGACGGGAAGGCCGTTAAACCATCCGCTTCCCTCGATCACGTAAACAAGCTTGTATCTTTTTGTTACGTGGTTGAAATATCTGTCGTGAGCGCTGTTTCTGCATACGCCGATATGATAAACCGCGAGATGGGGAGTTTCGTCATAATTTTTGATAATATCGGTGTAATATTCCGCGCTTTTCAAAAAATCCGACGGCGACGAATAAGACTTCCATTTACCTCCCGGAAGCCGCTGTCTGTACTTTATCGACGGCATGGACCGCATCTCCTTTCAAAAACACTGCTACTGACATTATTATATAATAATTTGCATAATTTTTCAAGCGCATTTTTGCCTTTTCGGCAAGTTTTCGGCGTTTTTTGTATAAAATACCGTAATAATTACCATTTACGAGGAAAGAAAAATGTGGTATATTTATGATGTGACGATCTACTATCAACGGAGGTATATTTTATGAAAAAGATCATTTCTCTCTTTTTAGCTCTCCTTATGTTGCTCCCGGCAGCTGTCGGATGCGCAGAAAACGGCGGCGAGAACACGGCTGACGGCGGTGCGGCAGGTACAAATTCTCCCGACGGTGCAACCACAGTCCCCGAAACAGAAAGTCCCTTTGACGACGACGGCTATCTCAAGGACCGCATCCCCGATTCTCTCAATTACGGCGGCGAGGTCGTTGATGTGCTCTACTGGAGCAATGCCAAAAACGTTGAATACACTGCCGAAGATGACGGCGACAGCATCAACGCTTCCATTTATTACAGAAATCTTGCGGTTGAGGATCGCCTTGGCATCACCTTCAACTGGATAGGCGAAAAGGGCGACTACAGCCAGCGTGCCGACTTCAACAATATCATAGCATCCGACCTTTCGGGCGACTGTATGTATGATATCATATCGGCTTACAGTACTACCATTGCAATGGCGGCTACATACGGCTATGCCCTCGACCTTATGGAGTACTCCGACAAGCTTTCTCTCGATTTGCCCTGGTGGGGCTCCGACCTTACCGACATGGCAACTATCAACGGTAAGCTCTATTTTGCAACAGGCGATATCTCGACCAATTACCTGCTGCGTATGTACGGCACCTTCTTCAACAAGGAGCTGATCAGCAACTATTCCCTCGAAGATCCTTACGCTCTTGTTGACAGCGGAGATTGGACGATAGATAAATTCCTCGCCCTCGCGTCCGCAATGAACGGAACCGTAACGACCGACGGCGGCACCATTTACGGTCTTGTTCACGACGCTATCACTCTCGAAGCGCTTTTCTACGGCTCGAACCTCAGCTTCGTTGATAAGGACAGCGATGATATGCCCAAGCTTTCCGAAACATGGAACGGTGACGCGGCTCAAACTCTGGTTGAAAAGGTCTCCGATTACTGCAAGACCGGCTCTGTTCTGAATGATTCGAATAACGATGAGACGACCTTCACATCGGGTTCTTCCCTCTTTATCATCTATGCGCTTGATTACGCCATGAACTATCTGCCCGGCAGCGGGATCGACTTCGGAATCGCTCCAATTCCCAAATACAACAAGGATCAGCAGAACTATCTGACCACTCTCAACTACAAATACTCCCTCTATATGATCTCGAAAGGCACAGATATCCCCGAGATCGCGGCATACACACTCGAAGCACTTGCATCCGAGGGATACCGCTCTGTAACTCCCAACCTCTATGAGGTCGCAATGAAGATCCGCTACACTACCGACTCTACCTCGCAGAGAATGATCGACCATATCCGCGACGGCGTTTCCTTTGAGGTTGGACGTACCTTCACCCATATCTTTGATTACGAGACCTACCGCGCTATCAGAAAGGCGCTTGCAGGCACCGCTACCGAAGGCTGGAGCTCAACAGCTACCTCGTTTGCGCCTGTATTCCGAAAGCAGCTTGAATCTCTGATCCAGTCCGAGGCTTTTTCAAAGAACTGAAAATAAAACAGCATTAATTATTAAGCCGTCCCCTGACGTTTTGTGAGGGGATGGCTTTTTATATGCCGGAAAAGGATTGACAAAAAGAGCTTTTAGTGATATAATATTATGGGTTTTTTCGAGGAAATGAAAAAAGCCTATTAAAAAAGCAAATATATATAAATACATATAAGGAGAAAAACCAAAATGGATAATTTGAAAGCCTCAAATTCTCCCGTCGCCGCATCGCGCCCGACCTCACGCGTGATGCTCGACCTTTTGATCGCTCTCGCTCCCGCAACCATCGCGGCGATAGTCTTCTTCGGACTCAGAGCCGCCGTCATCATTGCGGTCTGCGTCGGCACTTCTCTTCTTTCCGAGTTTGTTTTCAACATTCTCGCAAAAAAGAAGCAGACCGTCGGCGATCTCAGCGCAGTAGTTACAGGACTTCTGCTCGCGCTTAACCTTTCAACAAATGTCACGATCTGGCAGTGCCTTGTCGGAAGCGTTTTTGCGATCGTTATCGTCAAGTGCGCCTTCGGCGGACTCGGCTACAACGTCGTCAATCCCGCTATCGCGGCAAGAGTCATGCTTCTGATCGCGTTCACCGAAGTCGCAGGCGGAGCTATGACAAACTTCGCAGAGATTGAAAGCGGTGCTACTCCCCTCGCCATCCTCGGCGGTGCGGAAGGCACTCTCCCCTCGATGCTCGATATGCTTCTCGGCAACCGCGGCGGTGCCATCGGTGAGACCTGTGCTATCGCGCTGTGTCTCGGCGGCATCTACCTCATCATTCGCAAGGTCATCACCTGGGAGATCCCCGTCGTTTACATCGGCGGCGTATTTCTTCTCTCGCTCGCATTCGGAGGTGACGTCATAAACGCTGTTTATCACGTTCTCGGCGGCGGTCTTATCCTCGGCGCGATCTTTATGGCAACCGATCCCGTGACTTCTCCCAAGAAATCCCTCGGCAAGATCGTATTCGCTCTCGGATGCGCACTTATCACCGTACTTATCCGCTTCTACGGCAACTATCCCGAGGGAGCTTCCTTCGCGATCCTTCTCATGAACATTCTTTGCCCCTATGTTGACCTTATCGGCGCAAAGAAGGAAAAGGCAGAGGAGGTAGCAAAATAATGAAAAACATTAAACCCACCCTCGTTCTTTCCTGCATCTGTATGGCGGTTGCTCTCATCCTTTCGGCTATCAATATGGTAACCGGACCCATTATCGAGGCTCAGAGAAATGCAGCCGCAAACGAGGCTCTTCTCGAAGTTATGCCCGAAGGCAGCGGCTTCGAAGAACTTACCGACCTCGCTTCTCTCGGACTCCCCGAGACGATCACCAACGCATACAAAGAGACCTCCGGCAAGGGTTATGTCTTCCGCGTAGTTTCCACAGGTTATAAGCCCGGCATGGTCGTTATGATCGGTGTCGACGCAGAAGGTAAGATCACCGGCACAAAATGTCTTGAAACTCAGGATACCTTCGGCAAGGAGCCCCAGATCGACAACACCTACAACGGTCAGTCTCTTGCAGATTTTACTCCCAACATGATCACCGGTGCAACCATGACCAGTAGCGGCTACCGCGATGCTGTAAACAACGCTCTCCAGAGCTTCGTTCTCGCATCGGGCGGCAAGCTTGATCCCGCCATCGCTCTTGAAGGTAAGATCACCGAACTCGCTCCCGGCTTCACCTCTCCCGAAGCAGTTGAGGCAACCGGCAGCTTCAAGAAGATTCTCAAGGCGTCCAACGATGCAGGATTTGCTTACATCTCCTCCGACGGAGAAAATGCATTCCTCACTCTCGTCAGCGCTACCGGCGCATGTGCAGTCTTCGACGCTGAAGGCAACGTCGTAACCGATGCTCACGCAGATCTCGCAGAAGAAGCCAAAGCTCACGCGGCGGCAAATCAGAAGTCCTTCACCGAGGACCTCTCGGCTAAGATCACAAGACTTTACGCCGATGCTTCCGAGATCACATCTATTGAAACGCCCCTTTTCAACACAGTCGTTTCCGCGGTATCCTTCAACTCGGGCGGCGCTGGTTATTACGGATTCTACTCAAGAAGCATGGGATACAAGCAGATGGACGTTTACGTTATCATCGACGCAAACGGTGCTATCGCAAATCTTGACGCAAAGGCTTTCTTCTTCGACGAAGAATACTTCCACGTTGACGATACCGTCAACCTCACAGACTACAAGAACGGCTTTGTAGGTCAGAATGCTGTCGGCGATAACGCTATGATCTCGGGCGCTACCATGACCTCAAACGCCATCAAGCAGTCCACCGCCGATGCATTCGATGCATTTAATTCTGTCAAAGGAGGAGCACAGTAATGAAAAATAATAAATTATCTATTCTCCTTCGCGGTATTATCGCAGAGAACCCCGTTCTCATCCTTATCCTCGGTACCTGCCCCACCCTTGCGGTAACGGGTAACGTAACCTCCGCACTCTCCATGGGTCTTGCGGCAACCGTCGTCCTGATCTGCTCGAACGTCGTTATCTCGGCGCTCCGCAAGGTGATCCCCGACACGATCCGAGTTCCCTGCTACATCGTTATCATCGCCGCATTCGTAACCGCGGTTCAGATGCTTCTTCAGGCATTCCTGCCCTCGATCTACGAAATGCTCGGCGTATATCTCGCCCTCATCGTCGTAAACTGCGTAATTCTCGGCAGAGCCGAAATGTTCGCAAGAAAGAATACCGTGCTTGATTCGGCATTTGACGGACTCGGCATGGGTCTCGGCTTCATCCTCGCTCTCTTCCTCATGGCATTCATCCGTGAGGTATTCGGTAATGGAAGCTTCATGGGCATCGAGCTCGGATTTATGCAAATGTTCAAGATCCCCGTTCTTGCTGCGGCTCCCGGCGGTTTCCTCGTCTACGGTATCCTCATCGCAATTATGAACAAGCTCACCGAAAAGAAGGGCGGCGTCAAGAAGAAATCTTTCTCCTGCGAGGGATGTCCTTCGGCATCGGTCTGCACAGCAAAGACCTGTCTCAACAATCAAAAGAAGGAGGAAGTAGAAAATGCTTAAGGAACTTATTCTCATTCTTATGGGCGGCGTTCTTATCAACAACTACGTCCTCAACCAGTTCCTCGGAATCTGCCCCTTCCTCGGTGTTTCGAAGAAGGTCAACCAGGCAAGCGGCATGGGTATGGCAGTTATCTTCGTTATGCTTTTCGCTACCGCCGCAACCTGGCCGATCCACAATTTCATTCTCATTCCCCTCGGTCTCGGATATCTCCAGACCATCGTATTCATCCTTGTTATCGCCACACTCGTACAGTTCGTTGAGATCATCTTAAAGAGATTCATCCCCTCGCTTCACGCGTCGCTCGGTATCTATCTTCCTCTGATCACCACCAACTGCGCAGTCCTCGGCGTAACCATCAACAACATTTCCGCGGGATACAACTTCCTTGAGTCGATGGTATCCTCCCTCGGCGTAGGTCTCGGCTTCCTGCTTGCCATGCTCCTCTTCGCGGGCGTACGCTCAAAGCTCGACGATTCGGGCGCCCCCAAGTGCTTCCGCGGACTTCCCGTGACTCTTATCGCCGCTTCGATCGTCGCTATGGCGTTCTACGGCTTTGCGGGAATCGTTGAAAATCTTCTCGCGTAAGGAGGCAATAAACATGGAAATTATTATCCCCATTCTTATCTGTCTTGGGATCGCTGCTGTCTGCGCGGTCATACTTACCGTTTCGAACATCCTCTTCGGAGTACAAGAGGACGAAAAATTCCTCGCTATCCGTGATTGCTTGCCCGGAGCTAACTGCGGTGCCTGCGGATTCAGCGGATGCGACGGCTATGCCCGCGCACTCTCCGAGGGCAAGATCAGCGAGACGGGACTCTGCGTTCCCGGCGGCGACACTACTTCCGAGGCAATCGCATCCGTCCTCGGCGTTGAGGCGGGCAAGACCATCAAGGTCTTCGCTTACGTAGGATGCCACGGCACCTGCGAAGCAACCAAGAAAGATGAAAAGCACCTCCGCGACGGATTTGCGACCTGCCGCGAAGCGGCAGAGCATTGGGAAGGCGAAAACGTATGTACTTATGCCTGCATCGGTCTTGGCGACTGTGCGGCGGTCTGTCCCAACAATGCAATTGTGATCAACGATGGCGTTGCTACAGTCATCTCCACTCTCTGCTCAGGCTGCGGACTCTGCTCCAAGACCTGTCCTCACAGCACCATCAAAATGGTTGAAGACGGCACGATCATTGCTATCGGCTGCTCGAACCACGACAAGGGTGCTCTTACCCGCAAGATGTGTACCAACGGCTGTATCGGATGTACCAAGTGCGCACGCACATGCCCGAACGGCGCAATCACCATGGACAACAACCTCCCCGTTCTCGACCACTCCAAGTGCACGAGCTGCGGACTCTGCGTTGATGCCTGCCCCGTACACGTTATCCATAAGGACGTTTTCGTCTGCGATAAATGCTTCTTATAATTAATAACGAAATAATCAAAACCGTCTCCGATTTTCGGGGACGGTTTTGATTCATCAGCAAATTGCACAAAACAAGCCCTCCGTTTTTGTGCAATCCGACAAAATAAAACTTTTTTCAAAAAAGCTGAAACCCCGAGGCGGTTTTTAGGTACTTGTTAGGTGAAGGACCTTCCGGCACTAACAGAAAGGAGAAGGAAATGAAGGATGAAAAAATAATCGAAATGCTGTTCGAGCGCAACGAAAAAGGCTTACGCGAAGTTGAACGGGAATACCGCGACTTCTGCCATACCGTTGCATCAAACATCCTCTCCATGCGCGAGGACCGCGAGGAATGCATAAACGATATGCTTCTCGCGCTTTGGAACAACATCCCGCCCGAAAGACCCGACTGCCTCAAATCCTATATCGCAAAGATAATACGCAATCTCTCGCTTAAACGCAGCCGCGATGCAAACGTCTGGAAGCGGTGCGCAAATTTCCTGACCACGGGGGATGAATTTCTCGAGAGCATTCCCGACACCCGCGATCTCTGCGAGCAGTTTGAAGCAGCGCGCGCGGGCAGGTTAATCAACGCATTTCTCGAAACGCTCCCCGAGCATGAATGCGATGTCTTCGTACTCCGCTACTATTACGGCGAGGAAATACTGGCAGTCGCGGAAGATATGGGATTCACCGAAGGAAAGGTAAAATCCATCCTTTACAGAACACGTCAGAAACTCGCAGAAAAATTAACCAAGGAGGGTATAATAGTATGAATAAGAAAACAGATAAAAGACTGCTCGCATCTCTCGACTATATCGACGACAAATTCACCGAGAGAGCAGCTAAAAAAATCAAGACCCGTCAGCTCGGTGTGACCGGCGGCGTCAGCAAAAAAAGAATGGTTAAATACGTCTCGCTGCTTGCGGCGTGTATGATCCTTCTCGGCGCGGCGATCCCGATCGCAACAAGCATCATGAACAAGCTTCCCGACATTATCGAACCTTCGGCAAGCAATGAAGAAACCGCTCCGCCCGAGGCAGAAAAGCCCGAAGAATATTTCAGTGATGCTTATTTTGCCGGCGGTGATAATGTATACAAATATGAAGGACAATTTATCTATCAGGAAGAGGTCAACCTCGGAGGTGATAGTGATTATTACCGCGTAGTCAAGTATGATCCCGCAACCGATAAGGTATCGAGTGTTTGCCTCAATTCTTCCTGCACGCACACCTACGCCGACTGCCCGGTTGCATCTCCTATAGGCTGGAATTTCGTAATGGATGTTTTTGAAGATTGGCTGATCTACAGAACCACCAACACGTTCAGTCACGGCAACGGTCCCGACGGTAGCAAACTCTGCCTTTACAACCTGAATACCGGTGAAACAAGAACTATCTCAGAAAGAACACAAACAGGCAATATCATCAAATATGCACAAGCTTATCTCCCTTTTGAAGGAAAAGTATATGTAACTGTCCGTGAAATAGATATTTCGGATCCGGAAAATAAGGTAGAAAAACAGTATATTACTTGCTACGATCCGGATACAGACGAAAACGTTTATATGCTTGACGAGCCCGAAAATGTGGGCCTGATCGGAATAAGCAACAAGCGTTTCTTCTATTCGGAAAGCGTGCTGCAGCCATCCTGCTGGTCTTCCGACTATAACGGAGGCAACCTCAAAAAGGAAGAAAATTTCACGTTCCTTCCTCTTGCGGTAAGTGGCACTTATGCTTATGATTTCAGCGTCAAAGATGATGATGATAATCCTGCCACTATAAACGTTTACGATCTCGTGACCGATTCCAAATTTAAAATTGACCTTGGCGGAAGGCCTAAAGACCTCAGAATACTGGAAGACAAACTCTTCTACGTCATATACAAAAACGAGGACAGAACCGGCGGAACCGAGCTTTGGACATGCGACAAGCGCGGTGAAAACAGACAGCTTATTTTAGAGTCCGAAGACGTAATATTCTCACCGCATAATTGCATAGACAATTATATTATCGGAGATACACATATAAACGGAATAGTCGAACACTATATTTTCAACACCGAAACAGGTGAG
>JAZSMP010000334.1:0-5378 GCA_045535915.1 Eubacteriales bacterium
AAGAAGGGCGTATGGATCAACAGAATCATTTCGAACTGATTTATATTTCAAACTGACTGCCGATTTTACGGCAGTCAGTTTTCTTATTACCAAATTTTTCTGTTGCATTTTTCTTTATGATATGATATAATAAAATCAGCAAAATATTCTAACACCCATGATACGTGAAAGGAGACTTAACATGGACCGAAACACAGAAAACCAAGCCTTTGAGATCAAGATCCCCGAGCCTCCGGAAAAACCAAGCGAAAAGAAGAAATCAAAACTTCCGCTGATAATCAGCTTATGTACGGTAGGAGTGCTTATCATTGCTTCCGCAATAATAGCGGGAATTCTTTTCATCCCGCTTATGACAACACCTCATTGGGAAAACACACTCAACGAAGTCTTTTTCGACGCCGAAGAGCTTCGGAACTTTTCGGAATCAATTTCCGAAGGTGCCGAGGCAAACATCGACCTTGGACTAAAAAAAGAGCTGACCGGACTGCTTGAGGATATAAACTTCAAGCTTTCAGTTTCAAGCATGCTTTCCGAAGACAGCGAATCGGGCGCTCTCACTCTGACTTTGGGAGAAGAAGATGCAGCCATCGCTCTATCGCTGGTATACGACAAGGAAAGCATGGCAATAGGAATATATGATATAATAAACGGTAACGAACAGAAAAATAACTCATATATCTCCGTCCCCCGCAAAAACATAACAGAGGAATTTAAAAAATCGGTTTTCGCACCAGACAGCGGATCCGAATTTGCGCTTGATCAAGAAATATTCGAAGAAATCGTCAAGGCTCTCGAAACCTTTGAAGACCTTGATAAGGAACAGGATACCGAGAGCATAGAAGCCTCATTGAACCGAATCTCGGAGCAGATCGTTCAATTGATTAAGCCCGAAACCTCATTGGAATTTTCGGATTCGGAATTTGCGCTTGTAAAGGATATTTCGTTCAGATTGACCAAGGACGATATCATCGCGATCATTGATATATTCATCACCGAGGCAGAGTCGAACGAACAGCTTTTGTCTTTGTTTGACCCCACCTATGCGGCAACATCCGCGGAAGGTACCGGGATCTCGCTTCTCGAAGCTCTCAAAGAAGCCAAAGACGAGCTTCCGGATGGCGAAATACTCTTCGCTTACAGTGTCAGCGGCGATTATGTACGAAACGTAAGATACTCATTCACCGCTTCAGATGATTCCGAGGAAAGCTTTGATGCTCTTCTTAATTTCATATACGAAGAAACCTCCGGATTTGATCTGAAAATCACATACAGTGACAGCGGCGAGGATAGTATTGTCTACCGCAAACACGATACCGAAACAGAACTTAAAACAGAATGTACCTTAACTGCAGACGGCGAAGAACTCAAAGTAAGCGCTCTTCATAACAAAACCGATGGAGAGCTGATTATCAGTGCAAGCTCATCCGATGATCCGGAATCCGTCTTTGAGCTTCGCGGCACTCTGAAATATGACAAGGACGCCTCATATCTGTCGCTGTCCTTCGATTCACTGAAAGTCGGCACTGCTGATCCTATCGAAAGCTTTTCATTCGGTTTTGATATCGGACGCAACACCGACAACAGCCCCATCCCCGAGGCAATACAGCTCTTTGAAGTTACCGCCGAAGATCTCGCAGACTTTATCGAAAATCTCCCCAAAGAAACATTTTCGGAAATGCTCGAGAGTTATACCGGAAAGAATCTTGAATCCTATCTTTCCGCTGATGGACAGCTGATGCTCAACCCAGAGCAATATACCGAGATCGCAATCGCATATGCCGAAGCATACCGCATGTATCTTGCAACTACCGAAATCATGCCCGCCAATGCCGTATACGTTCCGGTACCCGAGCTTGGAATCAACATCTTGCTCCACTATGACAAGCTGCATCAAATGATATATTACAATTTCGCGTACAATATGACGGAAGATCTGCTTTCAATATATCATATAGCGTCCTTTGACAAAAACGGCAATATGATAGCCCACAAAGTTGTAGTCGAAAAAGATCAACCCGCAACCTGTACTGAAAGCGGATCAATTATCTATTCCTGCACCATTTGCGGCAAGAAGCACTCGGAAGGCAACTATGCTTTCGGACACAACTTCCAGGACTACACAGATACCGTCATCAACCACCTGGGAAAAGAGTGTCAGGCATATATCAGAGCATGCACTTACTGCGGAAATATAAGCAATATTTTTGTTGACGGATACTATTCCCTCACCTTCGAAAAGAATAAAGACGAGGGATATACTCTCACTCAATATGATATTTCATTCAGCAATACGGGAGATTATTTCTTCATTCCCAAGCCGCAAAACACCGAGATAAAAATCACCGCTTTGAAAGATCCCGACAAATACGGATTTGCGGCAGCATGTATCGTTATTCCCGATGGTGTTACCTCCATTCAAACCGGAGCATTCAAATATGCGCACAGCATGCAGGTTCTCGTCCTTCCGCAGACTCTCACCGAAATCAAAGACAACGCCTTCATAGGCGAAACAAACCTCCGCACGATCTACTATTGCGGCACCGAAGAACAATGGAAACAGCTTGCTCTCGGAGCTTATGCCGCAGGGTGGAGCGACGTAAAAGTAATCTTCTGTCCGAACGGAATAAATCCCTGGGAGATTACGGATAAGCTTCGCTTTGAGAATGAACTCTATGAAGCGGAGCAGAATCAAAAGAAGCTGACGGAAAGTATTTCCTCCGCAAAAGCTGCCGCCAAGCACGATAAAGTATCCCTTATCGACAGCGGCACCGTCAGATTTACGGCATATGACGAGAAGACGGGACTCATCGCAGTTTGCGGTGCTTATAAGAATTCCAAAACCGAGATCAGAGTCTACGACGCCAAAACCATGAAGCTGTCCTTCTCCTTCGAGATCGACGACGATATCCACGCCCTCGATATCGGAGAAGGTTATATCGCACTTGCTTCCAACGCAGACTCGGTATTCTATGTCCGAAGCATCACCGACGGAACTACCGAGCGGGTGGAATTCGGGGACAGATATTCCTCAAACCGCAACAAAACCACTCAGATCTTCATAGATTGCGGTTATGTTTACGCCTGTGATGAAGATCAGCACTGCAATATCGTTGCTTATTCGATCAATGATAAAAATCTTACCGTGGTAGCAAGCTGCTATGAGCCCTATCTGATTTTCTATCCCGAAAAGCACAGAATCGTTTCGCTTGAGACAAATCTCTCTATGTCTTGGTGCAATCTGATCGACACCGAAAAAGGCAAGCTTATGGCAACCTTTGAATATCAGCGCACATATCTTTACAGCAACTCCGAAATGCCGGTGTTCACAAACGTCATCGACACACCGAGCGGGAAGACCTATGATTTTGACGGCAATGAAACAAACGAAAAGCCGCTTGCTCCACAGTATGCCGAAGTAACGCTTTCGAATGATTATTTCATTTCCGAAAAACTGTTTTCCACAGAAGAAGTAAGTGCTCTGTTCGTTGCAAAAGACGGATATGATATACTCATGGCACTCGGAGGCACGAATTCAGCTGAGCCGATAATAATCGACTGGTATGCCGAAAAAGCACTTTATATCGGAGACGGAAAAGTTCTTCTCTACACTCCAGAAGGCTATGGCTTGCTCCTCGTCAATATGAATTGATACCCCATCCCCGCCGAAAAAATCGGCGGGGAGTTTTTTTCAAAAATATTCAAAAACGCTTGATTTAGTATGAATAATATGTTATAATTACATTAATATCATTTATATTCCGAAAGGAGCCGAAAATCATGGTAATAGCCGTTATCGGATGCGGCAGAATCGCCGAATCCGCACATTTCCCCGCACTCTCCAAAATCGAGGGTCTCCGCATCAAGTATGCCTGCGATCTCATTCCCGAGAAAGCACAGAAGATGAAGGAAAAATTTGAGAAGGTAGAAAACGTCATCACCGACTACAATATCGCCCTTAGCGACCCCGAGGTCGAGGCTGTCTACGTTCTCACCCCCAACTACGCGCACTACACCGTAACTATGGACGCTCTCCGCGCAGACAAGCACGTCTTCTGCGAGAAGCCCGTCACCATCAACTATGCTCTCTCCTGCGAGATGGCAGAGGAAGCTAACAAGCGCGGCAAGATGCTCAACATCGGTGTTTGCAACCGCTATCACAAGTCGGTCGAGATGCTCCGCGAAATGAACGAGCGCGGTGAGTTCGGTAACATCTACCACGTTTACTGCTCCTTCCGCTCGCACCGTTCGATCCCCGGACTTGGCGGTGCTTTCACCACAAAAGCGCAGTCGGGCGGCGGTGTTCTTATAGACTGGGGCATTCACTACTTCGATCTAATCCTCTACATTCTCGGCTCGCCCGAGCTGAAGACCCTCACCTGCAACGCATACAACGAGATGGCGAAGGATATCAAATCCTACACCTATAAGAGCATGTGGGCTGAGGACACGATGGATCCCGAGGGAACAAACGACGTTGATGATATGGTCACCGGCTTTATCCGCACCTCGGGCTCTTCGATCTCCTTCAACGGAGCCTGGGCGCAGAACATCGGCAAGAACGAAGCATTCATTGACTTCATGGGCGACAAGGGAGGCGCCCGCCTTACCTACTGCGGTAAGTTCGTCTACTATTCGGGCGACACTCTTGAATCCTTCGAGCCCGAATACGACATTCCCAACATGTATCTCTGCGAGGATGAGGCTTTCCTCGAGGCTTGCGCTTCGGGCGAAAAGAACCGCTCGCATATTGATAATATCCTCAACAGCATGCGTCTGCTCGACACTCTCTATCAGTCGTCTGAGCGCGGCGAAGAGATAAAGCTTTAAAAACCGCTTGTAAAACTGCGTTTTACAAGCGATAAGCGCGCGGACTCGCTTTGCTTGTCAAAAAGGTGTTTTTTCGTCGGCAAAGCCACCGAAAAAACGGATTTTAATAAAACTTTTTAATCACATAATCAACAATATACGGAGGTAATATTATGGGTTATTTTCCTATTGGCGCAATCGTAGATTCCTTTAAAATGGAAACACACGAGGCAATAAAGAAGGCTGCCTCGATGGGCATCGAGGGTCTTCAGATCTACTGCACGAAGGGCATTCACGCTCCCGAAAACTTCTCGAAGGCTGACCGCCGTGAACTTCTTAACTTCGCAAAGGATCACGGTCTCCGCTTCTCCGCTATCTGCGGCGACCTCGGCGGAGGCGGATTCACTCATCCCGAGCTCAATCCCGAAAAGATCGAAAAGTCCAAGCGCATCATCGATATGTGTGCCGATCTCGAAACCGGCGTTGTAACCACTCACATCGGCGTTGTTCCCGAGGACAAGAACCACGAGCGTTACAAGATCCTGCAGGAGGCGTGCCACGAGCTTGCTATG
>JAZSMP010000369.1:0-11476 GCA_045535915.1 Eubacteriales bacterium
CTCCCTGGGGCGGCTACGGTGCCTCGCATCTTGCCGCATTCCTCGACCGCAATCACGCCACGGGCAAGGAGATCTACAGCGGCGCGTACCCTTATTCCGAGGGCATTTTCGAGGACGCGAACAAGTTCATCGAGCTTGCGCTTTATTCGGGCGAGCATGATAGTGCTTTTGACGCCCTCCGCAATTACGTGAGATTCGAATTCTGCACCGATTCCCGCGAGCTTTTCGAGGCTCTGCGCCTAACCGAAAATACTCTTTCGCGCAAACGCTCGCGCCCGGTAGACTATATAAAGGTCACGATAAACGACACAAGCGAGGTCGAGCATATCCGCGAAGTCTTTGAAAAATACAACGCGATCCTTCCCGAGAATATCACCTCCTCGCGCAACTTCCGCATCTTCTATCTCCGCGCGATCATCGACTCGGAGATCGTCCGAAACGACGGCTTCGCCATCCGCTCCGAGCTCTGCCAAAAGGCAATGAAGGAGCTTGACGAAATCTATTACGTAAATGAAAAAACCTGCCCGTGGGTCAGACCCGCGACGGGCAAGTAAGGCTGTAAACAGCCTTACTTGCCACGAAATATTTCTCTTGGCAGAGAAATGTGAAATTTTGCTTCGCAAAGTGAAATTCGCGCTTTGCTCGAGCGAAATATTCCGCTTTCAGCGGAATGTTAAGGTAGAAATTTGCAAAAGCAAATTTCATTTTATTAAATATATAAATTGATTAATGAGGGCAATAATATGATACTTAACCTTGAACAGATCAAAAATTTGACAGTCGGCGCGGCCAGCATCGCGGTGAAAGACGACGGTATTCACTTTTACAAGATGCAAAAGTGTCAGATCGACGCTTTTTACGCGCTGTCAGACATCCTCGGATTCCGCGCAGAGACGACAACAGGTATCAGGCTCGATTTTGAGACCGACAGCAAATTCCTCGCATTTGAGATCAAGGGCGGAAGCAGATTCGAGTACCTTATAGACGGAATTTATCAGGGCACAGTTAAAGACTCGCGCATCGACCTCGATGCACCCTGCCGCGTCACACTTTGCTTTCCCTCCCACGAGATCGGAGTCATTGATAACGTCGAGCTTTCGGACGGCGCAATCGCTACACGTCACGTATTCGACAGAAAGATCCTCTTCATCGGCGACAGCATCACGCAGGGCTGGAATTCAGGAATCGACACGCTTTCCTACGCCTACCGCACATCATTTGAGCTCAACTGCGACAGCATAATTCAAGGCGTAGGCGGTGCTTACTACCACGAATCCACCTTTGCCGACAGCGGTTTCGATCCCGAGACCGTCATTGTCGCCTATGGCACAAACGACGTTAATCATTTCAAAACCACAAATGAAATGATCGAGCAGCTCCGTCTTTATCTCGGAAGGGTCAAGGAGACCTACAAGCAGAGCAAGATCTACGCGATCTCGCCGATCTGGGTCTCGGGCGGGGGCGAGGAGAAAAGGATGGGCAACCTCTGGGAGTGCTACGACCTCATCGCAGACGAGATCGAAAAACTCGGTATCGAGCATATCCGCGGACTTGATCTTGTGCCTCACGAAAAACACCTTTTCGCAGACGATCTTCATCCCAACGCGGAGGGATTCAAGGAGTATGCGGAGAATTTGGTTAGGATAATTGGATAATATTAAAGCCCCGCGCGAGCGGGGCTTTGATTATATTTAGTTAACAGTCAACTTTTGGTCGGAAAACGTATAAACTATAACCACTTCTTTATTGTCGGCATCGACGATCCTTACCTTTGCATCGGTATCTGTTATCTCAACGTCGCTGATGGAAACAGCTTCCTCGCAACTAAACACACATCCGTTAGAAGCATAGTCATACACAATAAGATTTCTTATATATGAGTCATTATTTTGAACAGAATCATATTCTATTGATAATAGATTATCTTTGGAAATATCATCCGTCAATGATATTCCCACGCGTATATTTTTATTTTTGCCTAGTGGATATTTGAAAATACTCAGTCTTTTTTCATTATCCAATATCGTATCTTCATCATACCTTCTCAAATTTCCGCTTTCATCATATTGAATAATCAATCGGTAGTTATCAGAACTTTCTACATACTCTGATAACTTATGGGTATCCGGATAATAGCCTTCACTTATTTTTACTCCACTATCGTTGTTGTAACTTATGGAATATGTAACTGTCCAATCATATACACCAGTTCCCATTACTAAATAATTGTTATCCTGCTTGATCAGATCACCTTTTGCATTGTAAGCCGAAGATGAAATGCAAATATCTCTATCATCGTAAATACGGTTCACATAAGCAAATATCTTTCCGCCAAGACCATATGATTCTTTTATCAGATTATCTTTTTCATCGTATTCATAGATATACTCAATTGTATAGTTATGAGTTTCCAATCCTTTTTCTGGATCAGATATTTCAGATGCATCCGCTGTTACGATCTTTTCTATGAGATTCCCTTTTTCATCATATATCATTTCGGACTTACGTATATCCCATTCTGTCTCCGAATAACGATCTTCCGTTAAAAGAAAAGTCAGATTTCCATACTCATCGTATCGTTGTTCAGAAACTGTTATGCCATAAGACTCATAACCGGTGGTTTTATAAGAACCATTGTCACCGTAATCATATATAATATAACTTTTTTGCGTGCCATCGGGAGAATACTCAATCGATTTGGATTTATTGCCACCGCTGTATTCGTATATTGTATAATACTGGAACTCATTATTAATGTACAGCGAGTATTTTGTTTCTTGTCCCTCCGAATTATATTCGTACACACCGATACGTTCCTTTTGTTGAATTCCTTGAGAATACTGACGTTCAATTTCTTTTGTCAAATCACCGTTTGAATTATATTCTTTAATCCAGCAAAGTCTAATTATTCCGTTTGCATATTCTGATCTATTAACAATGTTGTTGTTTGCATCAAATTCATATGTTGTGTAAGTATCTTTATTTTCTACATCTGATTTCTTAATACAATTTCCTGCTGCATCATATTCGTAAATGTCAATGCCATTGGTAACCAATTGCCCGTCTTGGTTATATTCATACTTATACAAAATATCTTCCATGTATTTAGACATTACTTCAGCGTACAAAAGCACATCGCTTTCATTGTAATAAAGTATCGCCCTAAAATCCGCTTGCGGTTTAGCCTTTTCCTCGATCCGCGGTGCATTATTCGAAGAAACTATATCGCAATATATAGTTTTGCTATAGCTTACCTCTCGGCTTTCGGATTCTTGACCTTCATTTTGTGATTCGTTACATGATGCAAAAAACGCAAGCATAGTAATCAGGAGTATTAGTAGCGCGATAGTGCTCAAAACAGAAACTTTTTTTGTTGTTTTCATTTTCATTTTCCTCTGAATAAATAAAAAAGTGCGCCAACCGAGATGGGCGCACCGAAAAACGCAAACCCCGATTGTCGCCAAACAAATCGAATAGTTATAGGGATATAAATCTTCTATTTCCTACTCTCCGGAATTTGCGATTTTGCAAATATCATCGAGAGTAGGGTAGGCAGAAAAAAGGTATAATAATCCCTAAAAGAAAAATACCCCTAAAAAATATTCGATTTGTTTGGCTTTATTATTATAGCACAATATATCGAAATTATCAAGGGGAAACGATAAATTTTATACTAAAAAAGGTATTAAATAAACTTTTTTCGAAAATCTCAAAAAAATTCAAAAAAAGTATTGCATTTTTCTTCAAGTTGTGCTATAATATATTAGTCAGCGCAAGCTGCCATGGAGAGATGGCTGAGCTGGTCTAAGGCGCACGACTGGAAATCGTGTTTGGGCTAATACCCCAACGAGGGTTCGAATCCCTCTCTCTCCGCCATAAAGAAACGGTGGTAACCGAATGGTTACGACCGTTTCTTTATGCCGTCGAGTTCGGGATAATTCGAACCCTCATCGTGTTGCGTAACAAATAATAAAAAACAGAAACACATACTCACCCGCAACACGATAATGTTCGCGCTACCGCCATATTAAAGTTTTACACCCAATTATGCGCGAACTTCGGGTTCAGAATTCCTCTCCGCATAACGGTATTTAATAAAGCAATATCATATTCTGCCTTAGATTTGCAATTACATACATGTTTGCCTCAATTTTCCGATTATCAAATCGAATATTTTTGTGCAAGCACCGCGCCGCGCTTGTAAATGGGCGCGGCACGAGATCCTTCGGGCGCATAATCGTCTGCGGACGCGCCCTCAGGATGACAACGATGGATGCGCGAACTTCGGGTTCAGAATCCCTCTTTCTCCGCTTCGCGGTACTCGATTTTTTCATATCAGAGTGTCTTTTTCTATTGCATTTTCCTCAAAAATATGCTATAATATTCCCATACAAAAGAATAAACACGGTTCATTGGGGGACAAATGACTCCATTGTCGGATGGTCAAACCATTCGGGGATAAGGAAATCGCGGTGAAAATCCGCGGCAACAGCCATTACCGTAATTGAAGCTTTGCTTCATAAGTCGGAATGCTTATCGGACCGTGACACGCGAAAAAACTCTTGGGCAAATTGAAGAGTGTCGGCGTAAGAGATACGGGCAGGGTATCTCTGTATTGTCGTGCACTCTCATTGGAGAGTGCTTTTGCTTTATCCTTTTGATTCAGCCAATTGTAAAACTGCGTTTTACAATTGAGAACGCGCGCTTATCGCCACTTGTCAAAATCAAAGATTTTGACAGCTCTCCTCGGCGCGCGGACTCGCTTTGCTCGTTTTAGCGGTGTTTTTTCGTCGGCAAAGCCACCGAAAAAACGGATCTTATTGGATTTTGCAGGTTATTGCAATGGCTATAAAAAAGAAAGGAAAAACTAAAATGAAAAAAACGATCAGATCAACCCTCGCACTGCTTCTGGCACTCCTTATGACTCTCTGCCTCTTCTCCTGCAAGAATGAGGATACCGAAACTCCGCAGACCCCGTCGGGTGCGGAAAACGAGCCGGGCGGTACCATTGCTCCCGAAGGTCTTTGGGCAAGTGCCACATACCTCGAGGACACCTCCTTCGGCGAGGGCGCGAAGACCGTCACCGTCAAGGTCATTGCAGACGGCAAATCCGTAACTTTCACCGTCAAGACCGATGCCTCGACACTCGGAGAAGCACTCCTCGCACATGACCTTATCGCAGGCGACGAAGGTCAGTACGGTCTTTACATCAAGTATGTCAACGGCATCCGAGCCGACTACGACCTTGACAAAAGATATTGGAACTTCACTAAAAACGGCGAATATATGATGACGGGCGCGGATATGACAGAGATCGCGGACGGCGAGACCTATGAGTTCACCTACGCAAAATAAGCGCGGCTTGCGCCGAATTTCGGGCCGCATCTTCGAGATGGTGCTCTTTGCCATGTTCGCGGCACTTATGTTCTGCTCAAAGATAATAATGGAAGCGGCACCGAATATCCACCTGCTCGGGATGTTCGTTATGCTCTGCACCGTCGTTTTCCGTGCAAAGGCACTGATACCGCTTTACCTTTACGTAATAATTCAGGGAATTTTCGCAGGTTTTGCCCCCTGGTGGATCCCATACCTCTACGTCTGGACCGTCCTCTGGGGCATGACGATGCTGATACCGAAGAACATACCTCCGCGCGCCGCGATTATCGTTTACCCCGCTGTCTGCGCGCTCCACGGCTTCGCCTTCGGAATCATCTACGCTCCCGGTCAGGCACTCATCTACGGCCTCGACTTCAAAGGCATGCTCGTCTGGATCAGCATGGGCTTCTACTTCGACATCATCCACGGCATCTCCAATATCTTCGCAGGAATGCTTATCTTTCCCATCTCCGAACTGCTGAGGAGACTGATGAGGCAAAGCGGAAGAAAAGTATAAATGCAAAATGAACTTGTAATTTAACTAAGCGGTTCAATATAAACAAAGGACTGAATCCAAAAAATTCAGTCCTTTTAATATTCAGAAAGCCAAATGATATTTTCCGCTAATTTTGCATTCTGCATTCTGCATTTCGCACTTATCTTTGTATCGCCTTCGCCGTCTGCACCTGAGTGGACGGGATGATGACGTTCTCCGCGATCGCCTTCATGATCTTTGCGCGGAGCATATTCTCGGTCTCATGCGCTTCCTCGGATGCCGCGAGGTTGAACTGCTCTTCTTTGTCGTTCTTGCGGTCGAAGAGCATATATATCTCGCCGCGATTGTTGACCATAGCCTTCCAATCCTCGTCCATGTACATGATCTCGCCCGAAAGCTCGCTGAGAACGTAATCGCGCGGTTTCTCGCAGGTTCCGTAAAGCACTCCGCAGAGTGACTTGCCGCACTGAGGATATTCGATACTGCCGCCGCAAAGCTCGATGAGCGTGGGGCCGACGTCGATCAGGCTGACAAGAGCGTCTGTAAAGATACCGCCCTTCTCTATCGTTTCGGGAGTGCGGATGACGAGCGGGATATTGAGCGCGCCGTCGAGGAATGTGCGCTTGTTGACAAATGCCTGGTCGCCGTTCATCTCGCCGTGGTCAGAGGTAAAGAGCACAACTGTGTTATCCCATTCTCCGCGCGCCTTGATGATATCGACGATCTTACCGATCATATCGTCGATAAGGGTACAGTTTCCGCTGTAATCGGCGCGTATCTCGGGAGCTTGCTCGGGCAGACAATGGATCTGCGGCTTATTCATACGGAAATCGGTCTCGCCGCGAGGACGCTCCGGATTCGCGTCGGTCATCACGGGACGGGGCGCGGGCATGTCTTCCTTTTTGTACATGCTTGCATAGGGCTCGGGGCTGTCCCAAGGCTCGTGAGGTCCGCCGAAGCTGACGTGGCAGAACCAGGGTTTGTCACCTTCGTAATTCTTTAAGTAATCAACGCCGCAGTTTCCGACGTAAACATCATAGTATTCTTCAAGAGGCAGGGGCGAGGGCTTCGCAAAGGGAGTTTTTCCGCGTTGCTTGAGGTCTTTTTTGAAAGGCTCGAGAAGTCCTTTTTCCGCCCAACGCTCGGTCATATGGGTTCTCGACTTACAGCAGGCGTGGGGTCCCGTGATCTCATCAACGGTATCAAAGCCGTAAAGGTTGAGCATCGGCTCGCGCGCAATAAAGTCACCGCTTCCGCCGTGGATATGGGTTTTACCGAAGAGTGATGTGGCATATCCGAGCTCGCGGAGCTGCTTTGACCAGATATTTGCATCGGGTGAAAGAATGAATTTTTCATTGTCCCATGCACCCGTTGTGTGCGCATACTTGCCCGAGAAAAGTCCTATTCTTGCGGGCACGCAGAGGGGAGCGCAGGTCGAGCATTGCGTAAAGACCACGCCTTCACTCGCTATAGCATCGAGATTCGGTGTCCTTGCAGGACCGCCGACACAACTCATCCAATCCCCGCGGAACTGGTCTGCCATTATAAACAGCACATTCGGCTGTCTTTTTTCGTTGCTCATTTCAGGGCTCCTTAAGGAATAAGATCAATATCAGCAAGATTTGCGGGGTGGTCGGAGATCTGCGCGATACCGTTGTCAATGAGCTTTCTGTAGCCCTTGAAAATACCGTCGCCGTTCGTGATCATAATGAAGTCGATCGTTGTCGTGCCCTTTGCATTATAATAATGCTCAGAGCTTGTAATCGCATTGGTCATTCCGTTGATACTCATGAAATAGTTATAGGAATCGGATACGTTGTTGCAGTTGAAGTCGCCAGTGATGATGACGGGGCAGTTGTACTCAGCCTTGAGATCGGCGATCTTCTTCGACATCTCATCAGCCTGAACCTTACGCATCTGCTGCTTTTCAGCCTCATCGCCGAAATCCCAGTGGGTCGAGATAAATACGAACTTGACTCCTGTTGCAATATTCATGAATACCGCCCAGGACATATTTCGACACTCAGCACTTGCGTGATAGGAATAGGTATCAACACCCTGTGCAAGCACCTCGTACTTGGTAGTATCGTATACGATTGCGGAATAGCTCTGACCGCCGTCCTTGCGGGTGGTGCCGATCAGCTTGTAATTTCCGATACGGCCGGGCATGTACTTTCTCCACTGCTCGCATACCTCCTGAACACCGACGATGTCGGGCTTGTATACGTCAAGGAACGCGCCGAAATACTCTGCTCTTGCGGAGGTCTCGGTGCCGCCCCACTTTTCTGTGAGAATATTATAAGTAATGATACGGAGGTCGCTGCCCGCGGTCATGGGCATTTCGGGCTCGATCAGAAGAGTACCCTCGCAGAGGTCACCCGATGTGAGAGCAACGTTTCCGCCGGACGACATCTTCGAAGCATAAAGCTTACGGATAGCCGCGTCGCCCGTCTCCGCGCTGTTACAGTCGATAACGAGCTTGCCCGACTGAAGCGATACCTTGTAGCTGAGATTTGGGAGATCTGCAATTCCCGAGCCTACCGCGCGGTTCGTCTTACCCGCAAGTATCTCAAACTCGGTCTCGGCTTCCTTATCGCTTACGGTGGGGAGATAGATACCGGTCGCACTTGCGATAACGTCAACGACACTCTGCGCTACGGTCGCGCCGGCAGGGGTATCCTTGCCGTAAACTACAACGTAGTTTTCGATCGGGTTACCGTCAAGAGTGAGTGACTCGACGCTGTATTTATTTCTGTAGAACTCATCCTCAAAAGCAACGGCATAATCGCCGTCTGCATCAGCCGCAATTGTAGGAAGAATGTTGTTGCGGAAATAGAGAACTGCCTTTTTAAGGCTCGCCTCTGTGTATGCGGCGATTATGATCTTCTTTCCGCGGATAACGACGGCATAGTCATAGTATTTAATATCCTTAAGAACCGCTGCAGTCTCATCATAGTTGGTAAATCCGAGAAGAAGCTCGTATTTTTCGGGATCGCGCACGGTGTTCCAGCTCACAAAATCGGTGTCCTGCTTGAACTCCACACCTGTGATCTTTTTGAGATCCTCGCCAAGATCCTTGGCGAGATTATAAACCGAAGTTGTGCATTCGTCGGGACGGATGATGGTGAATAGTGCCTTGCCACCCTCGGTGAGCTTAATGCCGTTCGCGGCGGGTGCTTCGGTCTCTTCGGGCTCGGAAGAAGGCGCGCCCTCGGTGGTTTCGGGAGTATCCGATCCCTTATCGCACGCGATAAACGCGGGAGTCAGCATAAGGAGTGCCAACAGAAATGCAATAATTCTTTTCATAGCTAAAAATCCTTTCTCAGACGTCAACGTCTTTCATATATTCACCCGCGTGTTCCGCGATGAAAGTCTTTCTTCCCGCAAGGTTGTTGCCGAGAAGAACGTCAAAAATCTCCTCGGTCGCCGCCGCGTCTGCGGGCTTGACGGCAATAAGTCGGCGCGTCGCGGGCTTCATTGTAGTACGTGACATCATCTGCGCCTCGTTCTCACCAAGTCCCTTTGAACGCTGGAGCGTGTATTTTTTGTCACCGATCTTTTTGAGGATGTCCGCCTTTTCCTTTTCGTCGTAGGCAAAATAGGTATCGTCCTTCGTCGTGATCTCGTAAAGAGGAGTTTCGGCGATAAAGATCTTGCCCTTTTCGATCAGAGTCGGGAGCAGACGGTAGAACATTGTCAGAAGCAGGGTTCTGATCTGGAAGCCGTCCTCGTCGGCATCGGTACAGATTATGATCTTTGACCAGCGGAGCGCGGAAAGATCAAACTCGCTCATGTCGCTGTGTCTCTTTGCCTTGGCGTCAAGCTCAACTCCGCATCCGATAACGCGGAGAAGGTCAACGATGATCTCACTTGCGAAAATCTGCTTGTAGTCGCTCTTCATGCAGTTGAGCGTCTTACCGCGGACGGGAATGATCGCCTGGAATTCGGCTTCGCGCGCAAGCTTACAGGACGTCAGCGCCGAGTCGCCCTCAACTATATACAACTCGCGGACATTCGGGTCCTTGGAACGGCAATTAACGAACTTTTCGACCTTGTTTGCAATGTCGATGGAGCCTGTGAGCTTTTTCTTTATGTCAAGTCTTTCCTTTTCGGCGCTCTCGCGACTTCTTTTATTAACGAGGACTTGTTTGGCAAAGGTTTCCGCCGCCGAGGGGTTTTCCACAAAGTATATCTCAAGATTCTGCTTGAGGAAAGCCGTCATAGCCTCGTATATGAATACGTTGGTAATAGATTTCTTTGTCTGGTTCTCGTATGAGGTCATGGTGGAAAAGCTGTTGATGACCAGAAGCAGACAGTCTGAAATATCCGAGAAGGTTATCTTGGATTCGTTCTTATTGTAAAGCCCCATGGTTTTTAAGTACTTATCAAGGGCGTAAACAAAAGCCACCTTTACCGCCTTGTCGGGGGAACCGCCGTATTCAAGAAAGCTGGAGTTGTGGTAATACTCGAGGGCGTTTACCGTATTGGAAACGCAGAAGGAAAAATCAGCCTTTAATTTATATTCGTCCTTATCGGCGCGGTCCCGTCCTTGAGTCTCAAGATGCCAGAGCACGGGGGCTGTCATAGACGTATCTCCCGCAAGCTCGGCGATATAGTCGGAAATTCCGTTTTCGTAAAGGAACTTTTGCTCCTCGAATTTTCCGTCGTCCCCCTGAAGCCTCAGGGTAAAGCAGATACCGGGGTTTACAACCGACTGTCGGCGCATGGTCTCAATGAAGAAGGAATGAGGAATATTTATGTCGGTAAATACCTCAAGGTCGGGGCGCCAACGAATGACCGTTCCCGTACGTCGCTCGTTTTTCTCAAGAGGGCGGACCATAAGCTCACTTACAGGCTCACCGCGCTTAAAGCTTATTTTGGATTCGTTTGTACCGTCATAGGAATAAACGTCCATATATTCCGCGCTGTATTGGGTAGCACAGGCTCCGAGACCGTTAAGACCGAGAGAAAACTCGTATGCCGAGTCGCCGTTGTTGTTGTCGTACTTACCGCCCGCATAGAGCTCACAGTATATAAGGTCCCAGTTCCATCTTCCCTCCGCTTCGTTGTAGCCGAGCGGTACTCCGCGTCCGTGGTCGTCAACGCAGATCGAGCGATCGGCATAGGCGGTAACGGTTATATTGTTTCCGTGACCTTCACGTGCTTCGTCTACCGAGTTTGAGAGTATCTCAAAGAAGGAATGCTCACATCCCTCAAGTCCGTCCGAGCCGAAGATAACGCCGGGGCGCTTACGTACACGGTCGGCACCCTTCAGTGCCTTTATGCTTTGGTCGTTATATTTTTTTGGCGCTTCCTTTTTAGTTGCCATAATACACCTTTCCTTAAAAGTATTTTAGTTCTGTCGGGATTTGCAAAGGTCTTCCCGGAACCCCATTTAAGCTACCTTATCTTTACCAATCTCTCGATATTTTTCTCGAGAGATAAGCAAAGGGCATCGATATCCTCTTTCGTGTTGTATTCCGAAAGACTTATGCGAAGGGAGCAGTCTGCCTCCTTTGGGGTAAGACCGAAGGCGGAGAGACTGTCGCTTGGGTGCTTTGAGTGAGATGAGCATGCCGATCCGCTGGAGACGAATATACCGTC
>JAZSMP010000127.1:0-5603 GCA_045535915.1 Eubacteriales bacterium
ACCTTTTGAAAAAGGTGGACCAAAACTTTTCCGCTTTTAACTAAAAATGAAAATTTCCGCCCGGCGGAAATTCACCTTCATTTTGCCGTAGGCAAATAACCATTCGCCGAAGGCGATAACCATTCTCGCGCAGCGAGATAACCATTCAAAAAGAGCAGAATGCCGTAGCATTCTGCTCTTTTTGATAGCATTACTTATCAAGTCCTCTTCTGATCCTGCTCTGCGCTTTGCGTCTGTTCTCTGTATTGAGGTTTCTCTTTCTGATTCTGATCGACTTGGGAGTTGCTTCGATAAGCTCGTCGTCGCCGATGAACTCGATCGCTTCCTCAAGGCTGAAAATGACGGGAGGAGTCAGAAGGAGCTTTTCGTCCGCACCCGAAGAACGGATTGCGGTCAGCTGCTTCTTCTTACAAGGATTGAGCGTGATATCCTCCATCTTGGGGCACTCGCCAACGACCATGCCCTCGTAAACCGGCTGACCGGGTACGACAAACATTCTGCCGCGGTCCTGGCAGTTGTAGATACCGTAGGTGGTGGTCTCATTCGTCTCACTTGCGACGAGCGAGCCGGTAAATCTCATCGGGATCTCGCCCTTGAAGGGTGCGTAGCCCTCAAAAATGGTGTTAAGGATGCCCTCGCCGTGAGTGTCGGTCATGAACTTGGTTCTGTAACCGAAGAGACAGCGGGTGGGGATAAGGTATTCAAGTCTCATTCTCGAGCCGACCTGATGCATCTCAATAAGCTCGCCCTTTCTCTGACCGAGCTTTTCGATGACCGCGCCCATGTACTGCTCGGGCACGTCAACAGTCAGTCGCTCGATAGGCTCGCACTTCTCGCCGTTTTCTTCCTTAAATAATACACGGGGAGTCGAACAGCAGATCTCATAGCCCTCGCGGCGCATCGTCTCAAGAAGGATCGAAAGATGCATCTCTCCTCTGCCCGCAACGAGAAATTCCTCGGTCGTATCGCCGTCGTTTACGCGGAGAGAAACGTCCTTGAGAAGCTCACGGTAAAGTCTGTCACGGATCTGGCGGGAGGTAACGAACTTACCCTCACGTCCCGCGAAAGGAGAATCGTTGACCGAGAAGGTCATCTCGATCGTCGGCTCGCTTACCTTTACGAACTCAAGCGGCTCGGGATTGGTGAGTGACGCGACCGTGTCGCCGATATTGATATCACCCGCTCCCGAGAAGCAAACAATGTCACCCATCTTTGCCTCCTCGACGGGTACACGGCGGAGTCCGTCGATCTGGAAGAGCGACGCGATACGTACTCTCTTCGGCTTTTCCTCGGAATGGAAGTTGCAGATCGCAACGTCCTGGTTGAGGCGGAGAGTTCCGCGCTCGATTCGTCCGATACCGATACGGCCGACGTAATCGTTATAGTCAATGGAAGAAACAAGGAGCTGAAGATCATCGTCAGGGTCTCCCTCGGGTGCGGGGATGTAGTCAAGGATGGTCTCAAAGAGAGGCTTGAGGTCTGTTCCCTGCTCGTTCGGATTGCGCGATGCGGTGCCGGCTCTGCCCGAGCAGTAAAGCACCGGGCTGTCAAGCTGCTCGTCGGTCGCGTCAAGGTCGATAAGGAGCTCAAGCACCTCGTCCTCAACCTCGGCAATACGCGCGTCGGGCTTGTCGATCTTATTTATAACTACGATAACGGGATGGTTGAGCGACAGCGCCCGCTGAAGCACGAATCTCGTCTGCGGCATGGGGCCCTCAGCCGCGTCAACAAGCAGGATAACGCCGTTTACCATCTTGAGCACGCGCTCGACCTCTCCTCCGAAGTCGGCGTGACCGGGGGTGTCAACGATATTGATCTTTACATCTTCATAATGTACCGCGGTATTCTTCGCAAGAATGGTGATTCCTCTCTCTCGCTCGATGTCACCCGAGTCCATTACGCAGGTCACTGTCTCCTGATTCTGTCTGTAGATTCCGCCCTGCTTGAGCATTTCATCGACCAGAGTGGTCTTACCGTGGTCAACGTGGGCAATGATCGCTATGTTACGCAGATCTTCTCTTTTGATTCTCATTAAATCTCCCGTCTCTTTCTCGTCTAAACAAATTTTTATGTGTTTTTCGCGCAAAAATTACATTATATTATAACACAAAATCAAACTCAATAAAAGAGTCATTTGGTCAATATTACAAAAAATTCACACTTTGTTTTGTGCATAATGCATAATTTTCCCGCGCACTTACAAATTTCGCTCCGCTTCGGCGTATATGTCCAAAGTCGAGATCCTGCTCACAGCTTCTCTTTTCACAAAATTCTGACGCAAAATGCGGCAATCTTCGACCGTAATACGATTTTCGACTAAAAACAGATTAGAGTTACTGCAAACGACTTTGTTAGATGTATTTCTTATTTATTCGCAAGAAACATTTCGAATCTAAAGGCGATTTTGTTCGATATTTGTCTATCGTAATATGTTGATATTTGTTATATTTTGATATTCTTCTAACTTGTTGCATATTATATAATCGAATGTTAGATAATATTTTTCAAAAAACACTTGACAAAATTAGATTTATATGATATAGTTCTAAATGAAATAGTGTGACATATATAAAACATAATTCTTTAATTACTGAAGATCCAAAGGAGTTCAAAAGATGGAAGCCATTCTGCTTCGCGAACCCAACCTCGTTTTTGAGACCGCAACCCTGCTCTTTAACAGTCGAAACAATCAGTCATGCCGCGAGCTGAAAAACGCGATACACAAAAAATTCGCTATAGACGAAAATGTCCTGAATTCCTGCTTCGACGCCATAATCGAGGCAAGCGAATACGTATGTGACGGAGTCGAGGCTCAGACCGACGAAGAGCTTCTCAACTTCCTTTTCGGAAGACATTCTTCTATGAGGGGTTGTTTTGCCTTCTACCTTATCCATGACCTCTGCCGCCGCATAAAGCCCGATTTCAAAACAGATCTCTCTGACCTGCGCCGTCAGTCGCCCGCTATCTTCTTCGTTAACTTCTCCTCCCTGCTTCTGGCGGAATTTGCTCCGTCAGACTTCGGTGGGGTCGTAACGAACTTTTCTGAGCTTTTTGCCTTTATTGAGGGGATGCCGGTGCCCGACGACGAAAAATGGGCTCTTATGAAGCTTTATAATAATTATGAAGACTACCGCGAGAAACTTGCCGATATCCTCGCTCTTGCGGGAGAACTCTATATGAGAAAATATGACACGATAAAGCACTATATCGGATGGTTTTTGGCTGCTGCCGCCGAACCGCTGACGAATGGCGGTCCGAGGTTTGTTGAACAGAACTACGGCGTCGAACTCTCGGGTGCCGCTGACGCTGTCTTTCTCCAGCCGTCCATTGCTATGTGTAATACGACTCAGTATCTTATGAGCTACACCTCTGAGAAGATCACCGATTTTCTTTACGTCGGCGTTCTCTTTGAGCCCTTGCGCGAGATAACCGACGTTTCGACGGTCGACGACAAGATCTGCCGCACTCTGCGCACGATCGGCGACAACCGAAAGTACGAGATCCTGAAACTTCTTGCCGAGTCCCCGCGCTACGGACAGCAGATCGCGTCACTCATCGATATTTCGACAGCAACCGTCTCGCATCATATGTCGATGCTGATAGAAGCGGGTTTCGTTGACATCAAGCGCGAGTCCAACCGAATTTATTATATCCCGAATAAGAAGAAAATACGCGACTTCCTTGATGAGTTGACAGAGGCGCTGTTGGGTTAATATCTCGCTACGCTCGGATATTTTCCATATTTTATAGCGGAAAGTTTTGATTGAACTTTTTCAAAAGTTCACGGAGCACGAGGCAGAGCCTCGTACTAATGCGAAAGCTTCAGCTTTCGCCGCCGAGCTTCAAGCGAGCGGCGTCCCTGCCGATCGCCTGGACAGAGTCAATACTTCCCGAATGTAGGGAAGTATTGCGCTCTGTCATCTCTTGATATTCGGAGGCATACTATGAACCACCACACCAAAAAATCACTAATTTTCTCCCTTCTTGCGCTTGCCGCAATAGCGATCGGCATTACAGTTTTCATTCTTGTATGCGATTCAATCAATGACTCCATCTCAAAACCTGTTGAAGATAAAAACGGTCTCGCCGCGATCGGAAAGGTTTTGGCGGTTTTTGCCGGAGCAATTGCAACAATCATCGTCGGTATCGTTGACTCCGTTTTCACCTCGCTCTTCGTCTATATGTTCGCCTACTTTTCACACGAGCACGCCAAGACCGCGATCGATGCCTGCGGAGATGACAGTACGGCGGCAAAGGCTCTGCGCGTCATCGCCGTAATTGAAATGGTCATCGCCGCGATCGTCGCCGTGATCGGTGCACTGTTGATAATTCTGCTATTCTCATTTTAATAATAAGGAAACAAAAATGGACAAAAAACTACTCATCTTCGACCTTGACGGCACTCTTTCCGACACGCAACCGATACTTTACACGATAGTTCTTGAGACTCTGCGCGAGTCGGGAATCAGGATTGAGTCACTTGCCGACGTCTACGACTCCATTGAGAAGCACGACAAGGAGGTCATCGAGCTGAAAGCGCTCATTCCCGCGGAGTTTCTGCCCGATGTAGACCGCGAAAAGTACGCGGTCGATTTCTGGAACAATTACGCAAAGCTCTGTATGGGCGCGGTCGATCGCGTCTTTGACGGTATGCGCGAGACGCTCGACGAGCTTAAAAGCCGCGGCTACCTTCTCGCAGTCCTTTCAAATAAAAAGGACAAATTTGTTCAGCCGATCATTGCCGAAACCTTCGGCGAAGGATACTTCGACTGCGTTTGCGGATGGGACGAGGTACGCGAAAAAAAGCCCGACCCCGACTCACTCCTCTCGATCCTCCAGACATTCGGCGTTGAAAAATGCAACACTTGGATGATCGGCGACCTCCCGGGAGATTATCTTGTATCGGTCAACGCCGGCGTAAACCACGTCATAGCCGCCTGGGGCTACGGCTCGCTGAAAAAATTCAAAAAACTCGGCGCAACGGTCTTTGCCGAAAGTCCGATCGATCTGCTCACTATTCTAAATTAAGTTATGTATAATACAATATACGAAGCAACCGATTCAACATCATTTCCGTGGCTGATTTGCATCATATTTGGCGCAGCTGTGACCGCAATATTCGTTTTGGCACTCCACCGATGGAAAGAAAAGTCCAAAGGTGATAAGTTTATCATCGTAATACCTATCGTCCTGTTGATGATTTACGCTTCATGGTTCTACTCAAGCATAACACTTCCCGATTTATACGATATGTATGTTAACGGTAATTATTCAGTCTGCTCGGGTATTATTCAAGATTACAAAACCAAAGAATCAATTAACAGCGATTACGATGAGTTTACCGTGGACGGAATAGTTTTTATTATTTCTTCACATCCCCCTATAGGTTACGGATATCTCTGTAGTTCCGACGGCGGCGTCCTCGAAGACGGCATGCAAGTCAGAATCAGCTATATCGAATATAACGGCATGAACGTAATTATGAAAATTGAGGCTTTAACCGGAATTGAATAACACCTCTGCGCTTATCCATTAAGTGTGCAAGTTCCGCCACCCCTCATCCACCGGCTGAGCCGGTTCCCCTTCTCCCAAGATCCGGGAGA